>CAYNFA010000777.1:0-2206 GCA_964396345.1 uncultured Thalassobaculum sp. | reverse complement strand
CCGACCAGGTGTTCCGGCAGGCCAAGCTCGCGGCCCAGCGCCCGCACCTCGTCCTTGAACAGCTCGCGCAGCGGCTCGACCAGCTTCAGGTTCATCCGCTCCGGCAGGCCGCCGACGTTGTGGTGCGACTTGATCGTCACCGACGGGCCGCCGGTGAACGACACGCTCTCGATCACGTCAGGGTACAGCGTTCCCTGGGCCAGGAAGCGGGCGTCGCGGATCTTGTCGGCCTCCTCCTGGAACACGTCGATGAACAGCCGGCCGATGGTCTTGCGCTTGATCTCGGGGTCGGTGACGCCGTCGAGCGCATCGAGGAAGGTATCGCTGGCGTCGCGGACGATCAGCGGGATGTTGTAGGCGTCGCGGAACATCCGCTCCACCTGCTCGGCCTCGCCGGCGCGCAGCAGGCCGTGGTCGACGAACACGCAGGTCAGCTGGTCGCCGATCGCCTCGTGGATCAGCACCGCCGCCACCGAGGAATCGACCCCGCCCGACAGGCCGCAGATCACCCTGCCGTCGCCGACCTGCTCGCGGATGCGGGCGATCGCCTGATCCTTGAAGGCGGCCATCGTCCAGTCACCGGCGAGGCCGGCGACCGTGTGGGTGAAGTTCCGCAGCAGGGCGGCACCGGACGGGGTGTGCACCACCTCGGGGTGGAACTGCACGCCGTAGAACCGGCGGGTGTCGTCGGCGATCGCCGCGAACGGCGCGTTGCCGCTGGTCCCGACCACGCGGAAGCCGGGCGGCAGCGCCATCACCCGGTCGCCGTGGTTCATCCATACCGGCTCGACGGTGCCGGGCGCGAACAGCCCCTCGAACAGCGCGCAATCGCCGGTCACGGTCAACTCGGCGCGGCCGAACTCCTGGTGGTCGGAGGGATCGACCCGGCCGCCGAGCTGGTGGCACATCAGCTGCTCGCCGTAGCAGATGCCGAGCACCGGCACGCCGAGTTCGAACACCAGCGTCGGCGCCTGCGGCGCGCCCTCGCCGAACACCGAGGCCGGGCCGCCCGACAGGATCAGTGCCTTGGGCGCGAAATCGGCGATCCGCGACGGATCGACGGTGCAGGGGAAGATCTCGCAGTAGACCCCGTTCTCGCGCACCCGGCGGGCGATCAGCTGGGTGAACTGGCTGCCGAAATCCAGGATCAGGACACGGTCGGTCATGGGGCTTCACCGGGCGGTTCCGAGAAGCGCCGGACGCTAGCGCAAGGGGGGTCGAGCGGCAAGCGGCAAGGCCGCGGCAAACCGGTGGAACCCCGGGTTCCGTTCATGCGATAAGGCCGAAGGGGACGACAGCGAGACGCGGAGTCGCTGTAGATGAAAAAAGTCCTTCATGTCGGCTGCGGCCGGAAGTCGATCGTGGGGCATTTCGGCGTGTTCCGAGCCGGCGAGTGGGCCGAGACCAAGCTCGACATCGAGCCGTCGGTGGAGCCCGACATCGTGGCCTCGATGACCGACATGGCGATGGTCGCCGACGCCAGCCACGACGCGGTGTTCTCCTCCCACAACCTCGAGCACCTGTTCCCGCACGAACTGAGGCTTGCCCTGGAGGAGTTCCGGCGGGTGCTGACGTCGGGCGGCTTTCTGCTGGTGCTGGTTCCGGATATCCAGAAGGCCGCGGCGGCGATCGCCGCCGGCGACTGGCACCGGGCGCTCTACGAGTCCGACAGCGGGCCGATCACCCCGCTCGACGTCCTGTACGGCCACCGCGCCTCGATCGCCCGCGGCCAGCCCCACATGGCGCACCGCAACGGGTTCGTGATTTCCTCGCTGCTGGCGTCGCTGGAGGCCGCCGGCTTCGCGGGTGTCCACGCCAAGCGCAGCGCGTACGACCTGGTGGCCATGGCGTACAAGGACCGCCGCCCGGCCGAAAGCCCCTACCTCAACGGGCTCTGGGCGCCGGCACCCACGCCTTAGGTGCGACGCGGCCGGATCAAACCGCCGGCGCGTCGAGCCGCTGCACCAGGCGCTCGATGTCGGGCCAGAAATACGGCACCTGGTCGGCCGGCGCGCCGATCACCACCGAGGGGATGATGTCACCGGCGGCACCGCCGATGTGGTCGTAGAACCGCCGGCCGTGGGCGTTGGCGGCGAGCGTCAGCAGCACCAGCGAGTCGAAGCCGTGGGTGACCAGCCGGCGGCTGACATCCGCCAGCAGCATCCGGCCGATGCCCATGCCCTGGTAGCTCGGGTCGACGTAGAGC
>CAYNFA010000776.1:0-2206 GCA_964396345.1 uncultured Thalassobaculum sp. | reverse complement strand
GTCGACCTTGCGACCCTCCTGCAGGATCTCGAGTGCCTCCGCCCCGGAGTCGGCCTCGATCACCTCGTGACCGAGATCCGCCAGCATGTCGGCGGTGCTCATGGTGATCAGCGGATCGTCATCGACGATCAAAACGGTAACCTTCGAAGCCGCCTCGTATGACTCCTTCGAACTCTCCCGAGGCGGCGCCTCCGCGGTCAGGGAGGTAGCCGGCAGCCACAACTCGGCTCGGGTGCCCTGCCCGACTTCGCTCGACAGCCGCAACGTGCCGTTCAGCTGAACCGCCAGTCCGTACACCATCGATAGCCCGAGCCCGGTACCCTTGCCCAGTTCCTTAGTCGAGAAGAACGGCTCCGTGGCCTTCCCCAGAGTCTCGGCGTCCATGCCGTGCCCGGTGTCGGTGACCGCGACGCGAACGTAAGTGCCCGCCGGAAGGTCGCCGGTCGGACCCGCCTGAGCGCTATCGACCGCGATCACGACAGTGCCGCCGGCGGGCATCGCGTCGCGGGCGTTGATCACGAGGTTGAGCACGGCCAGCTCGAGCTGGTTGGCGTCGACGAGCGCGAAGGGAATCGCGTCGGCGAGCTCGGTCTTCAGGTCGACATGGGCGCCGACCGAGCGTTGCAGCAGGTCGGCCATGCCGCGGACAAGGCCTGGGATGCTCGTCGGCTCGACCTGCAGCTCTTGGCGCCGGGCGAACGCCAGCAGACGTTGCGTCAGCGCCGCCCCGCGCCGCGCCGCCTGCTGTGCGCCGTCGATCAGGCGGGTCGAGCGAGCGTCGCTGGGAACATGCTTCCCCAGGAGGTCGAGGTTGACGAGGATCACCATCAGCAGGTTGTTGAAATCGTGCGCGATGCCGCCGGTCAGCTGGCCGATGATCTCCATCTTCTGCGCTTGGCGAAGCTGCTCCTCCGCGCGCTCGCGCTGCCCGATCTCCTCGAGCATCGCCGCGTGCGCCCGCTCCAACTCGTGGGTCCGCTCCGCGACCCGCTCCTCGAGCGTCTCGTTGAGATTCCGAAGGCCGACCTCGGCGATCTTACGGCCGGTGATGTCGGAGGCGACACCGACGAGCCGCGGCCGGCTGCGAACCCGGTCGTGCACGATGCGAGCCCGGATCTCGACCCAGTGGACGTCGCCATCCGGCCACGTCGCGCGAAACTCGGTCGCGCATTCGGTCCCGCTGGTGGCGCTGAATTTCACCGTGGCCAGCGCGCGCGTCCGGTCCTCCGGATGGATGGCGCCGATGAGATCCTCGAAGACGAACGGTTCGTCCACACCGCGGCCGAATACCGCCTTGCAGGTCTCCGAAGCCGCCAGTATCCAGGCTGAGAGATCCAGTTCCCAGGTCCCCAGCCGACCGGCGCGCAACGCCGTCCTGAGGCGCTCCTCGCCTTCGTGCAACTCCTCGATGCGCGCCCGCGCCTCATACTGCCGCAGGCGCCCTTTGTATGCGGTGCGGGCGACGCTGACGAACGTCGTCGGGTGGAACGGCCGCTCCAGGTAGGTGACGTTCCCGAGGGCCTCCGCCAGCCTGATGGCTGACGGATTTCGCTCGGGTCCGCCGCCACGCAGGGTCTCGGGTCCGCCGCCACGCAGGGTGAGGACGATGAACGGCAAGTCCGACCAACTGGGCTGCGCCTCCACCCACGCGACCGCGGCGCGCAGATCGCCCGATCGCAAGGATTCCTCCGTCACCACGGCGAAGCAGACGTCGTCGCCAAGCGACGCCTGGAAGTCGGCGAGATCCGCGCACACGGCCGATGCGGCACCTGTCTCCTGCGCCAGCGCGGCGGCGACCGCCGCGTCTCGTCCGTGTGGCGCCAGGATCAGGATCCTGGACGCGCTGATGCTAGGAGTAGACATCGTCCTCCTTGGCCACGCCGAGGAGGGGCGCCGCCTTTCCCACGAACGTCGGCACCCCGTACAGGACTCCCTGGAACTCATCGAGCGGCGCGCCGAGCTGCAGGCCGGTGTCGCCGATACGGAACTCCCGGATCGTCGCCTCGTGCCGGCCCATGCGCTTCTTGATGACCGACACGGCGCGCCGGACCCTGCCGGAAGCCTCGAAGTAGCGCAGCAGGATGACCGTGTCCGCCAGGTAGGTCACGTCGACCGGAGCCTTCATGTCACCGACCAGGCCGTGCTGTGCCACGGTCAGGAACGTCGTCGCGCCTTGGCGATTCAGAAACTGGAGCAACTCGTGGAT
>CAYNFA010000775.1:0-2212 GCA_964396345.1 uncultured Thalassobaculum sp. | reverse complement strand
CGTTGGTCGGCTCGTCCAGCACCAGCAGGTTGTGCGGCTGGGCGAACAGCTTGGCGAGCAGCAGGCGGTTGCGCTCGCCGCCCGACAGCGTCGCGACCTTGGCGGTGGCCTGGCGATCCTCGAACAGGAAGTCGCGAAGGTAGGAGACCACGTGCCGGGGCCTGCCACGGATCAGCACGGTGTCGCCGCCGCCCGGGCAGAGCGTCGACCAGAGTGTGTCGTCGGGGTTCAGCTGCGCGCGCTTCTGATCGAAATACACCGGCTCGACGCCGAATCCGGTCTTGACGCGACCGGAATCCGGGGTTTCGCGCCCCAGCAGCATGCGCAGCAGCGTCGACTTGCCGGCGCCGTTGCGGCCGATGATGCCGATCCGGTCGCCACGCCGGACCGTGAGCGAGATGTCGTCGGCCACCCGGGTCTCGACGCCGCGCGCGTCGATGAAGACCTTGGAGAGGTTGATCGCCTCCAGCACAAGGCTGCCGCTGCGGGTCGCGTCGCCGGCGTCGAGCTTCAGCCCTTCTGGGCGCTTGATGCGCTCGGCCCGCTCATGACGCAGGCCGAGGAGCGAGCGCACCCGCCCCATGTTGCGCTTGCGCCGCGCGGTCAGGCCCTCGCGAAGCCACCGGGTCTCCTCGGCGATCTTCCGGTTAAGCTTGTGTGCCTGGGCCTCCTCGTCCGCCAGCACCCGGTCGGCCCAGTCCGGAAACGCGTCGATGCCCTCGTTCAGCCGGCGTAGCACGCCGCGCTCGAGCCACAGCGTGCGGTCCGTCAGGCGCCGCAGGAAGGCGCGGTCGTGGCTGATGATCAGCAACCCGGCCTCGCTGCGCGCCAGTTCCTGCTCCAGCCATTCGATGGTCGGCAGGTCCAGGTGATTGGTTGGCTCGTCGAGCAGCAGGACCTCCGGGTCGGAGACCAGCGCTCGCGCCAGCGCCGCGCGCCGGGTCTCGCCCCCGGAGAGGGTGCCCATTCGGCGGTCGCCGTCGAGGTCGAGTCCGGCCAGCGCGGCTTCGACAAGGTGGTCCCGCGGGATGCCCTCCGGCGCCGGCGGCAGGCCGGCGGCGACGTTATCGAACACCCGCTCCTCGCCGGGGGCCCTCGGGTCCTGCGGCAGATAGGCGATGCGCGAGCCGGGCTGGACGAAGCGCTCGCCCCCGTCGATGTCGATCTCTCCGGCCAGCGCCCGTAGGAGCGTCGACTTGCCGGAGCCGTTGCGCCCGACCAGGCACATCCGGTCACCCTTGGCGACCGGCAGGTCGACGTCGGTGAACAGCGGGCGCCCGCCGAATCCCAGTTGTGCGCCGCGCAGCGCGACGGCCGGAGGTGTCGCCCTGTCGCCCGGAGATGCCATGGTCTAGATCAGCTTTCGCTTCTGCTTGATGCGGTCCCAGGCGCCGTTGATGCGCGCCAGCTTGTCGGTGGCCGCCGCCACCGCCTCCTCGGGAAGACCCTGGGCGATCAGGCGGTCGGGATGGTGTTCCCGCACCAGCCTACGGTAGGCGGCGCGCACCTCGACGTCGTCGGTCTCGGGCGTCACGCCGAGAACGGCGTACGGGTCGGTGCTGGTGTTGCCGGTGAAAGTGGCGCGCAACCGGTCGAACTGGAAGTCGTCGAAGCCGAAGATTTCGGCCACGCGCCGGAGATACTCCACTTCCTTGTCATGAACAACGCCGTCGGCCCGGGCGATGTGGAACAGCGATCCGAGAAGCTGTTCCAGAACCGGCGATGCCGGGTGGAACAGGCGGGCGATCTGAGCCGCGTAGGCCTCGAAGCCGTCGCTGGTCTGGCGGGCCATGTCCCAGACGCGGCCGACGTTCCGGGTCTCCTCGGGCGGGACCTGGAAGACCTCGCGGAACGCCGCGATCTCGTCGCGGGTCACCACGCCGTCGACCTTGGCCATCTTGGCGCCGAGGGCGATGACCCCGACGGTAAAGGCGATCCTGCGGGTCGCCGCCTCCTCGTCGATCGGGTCGTCGGGAACGGCGTATCGGTCGACGGCGTGCCCGCCGACGACGCCCAGCAACGCCCCAATGGGGCCGCCTAGCGCGAAGCCAGCGGCGCCGCCGATGATCTTACCCCAGATGCTCACGTCCGGACCCGGCCAGTTCCACGTTCCCGCGGTCAGGAGGAGTCTGGCGCCCGTGCGGGCGAGGGTCAACGCCCCGCGTTGATCCGGGAGAAGTACTCCATGATCGCGCGCTTCTTAACCTTGTCG
>CAYNFA010000774.1:0-2213 GCA_964396345.1 uncultured Thalassobaculum sp. | reverse complement strand
GTCTCGACCACACGGAGACGCATGGCTCGAGGCCGGGTGCGCCGACTCGCGGCCAGGTCGGTGCTCTGCGCGAAGGGACCTATGCCAGGGTCAGCATCATCGACACCGGCTCCGGGATTCCCGAGGAGGTCATGCCTCGGATCTTCGAACCGTTCTACACGACGAAGGAGGTCGGGCATGGGACGGGCCTGGGGCTGGCGGCGGTGCAGGGCGTGATCCGCAACCACGAGGGCGCAGTTTGCATCGAGAGCCTCTCCGGCGTGGGCACCCGCGTCGACGTCTATTTCCCGGCGACCGAGTTACCGGTCCTGGCCGCGCGTCCTGAGGCGCCGCGGCCGCCGGCGCTCACCGCGAGCGAGCGCCTCCTGCTGATCGACGACGACCGGGTGCTGCTGTCGGTCACCAAGGAAATTCTTATGCGCCTCGGCTATACAGTGGACGCCTACAACGATCCCGAGCAGGCGCTCGAGGTGTTCCGCGCCGATCCCGATGCGTGGGACCTGGTGATCACCGATCGGTCGATGCCGATTCTGAACGGCGAGGATCTCGCGAGAGCGCTGAAGGGCCTTCGCCCGAGCGTTCCAGTGCTGATGCTCAGCGGGTTTGTGTCGTCCGAGGACGTCGAAAGATTGTCCGAACTGGGGATCGGCGAGGTTGTCGGAAAGCCGATTCTGCCGGACGAACTGGCGAACGTGGTGCGCGACGTGCTCGGTCGCGCGGCCGATAGCGTTTCGGATGTCGGCGCGCGCTCTGCCGGTGCTGCTTAGCGTTCGGGAATGTTCCGGAATCTTGAGGCGGCGGCGTTTACGCATCCTTCACCATCCAGACGTAAGGTCGGAGGTGCACGATAGGAAAAGGATCAGCAGTCGCCGCCTGGGCCGATGACGTTGGTGGGACGCATCGCGACTTCCAGGAAGACTGCACGGAGCCAGAACGGGCTTCGCGACATGGGATCGGAGAAAGCCGGCCTGACTTGCCGCCTGGTACCGGGCGGACATCGGGGCGGCGATCGGAGGGGGAATGAAGATCTATCTCGTCGACGACGACGCCCGCCTGCGGGATGCGCTCAGAGACGTACTGCTGCGGGCTGGCCATGAAGTTCTGGTCGACTCCAACGGGCTGACGGCGGTGCAACAGCTGCGCAACTGGCCGGCCGATCTGATCGTCTGCGACATGCTCATGCCAGACGTCGAGGGGTTCGAGGTTCTTCGAACGCTGCGCCGAAACGCCATCCACACGAAATTCATCATGATATCCGGCGCGAGCGGCGAGTTGTCGGAGTTCCTGGAAAGGGCCCCCCTGCTCGGAGCCGACGCAGTCCTGCAGAAGCCCTTCACGCCGCAGGAGCTGCTCGACCTGATCGACACGGTCTTCGCCGGCGAAACGCGGGGTGCCCGTAGCGTTACTGGCAACGGGTGACGGGGACGGAGACCCCTGGAGCCCGGGATCGTTCGATCAATTTTGACCCTTAGCGTGGCGAGAGCACCAATGACCGAATCCACCGTATCGACGTTCGTCCGGGAACTTTCGCCAGCCTATCGCGCCGCCGACGAGACTCGGGCCGGCGGCGCGCCTGAGAGCCCCGAGCGTGTTTCGGCCGAGGACGGCATCCGGGCCCTGCTGCGGGAGATCGGCGAGGATCCCGACCGTGACGGGCTGCAGGACACCCCGGGCCGCGTGGTCCGGGCCTTCGCCGAGTACTGCTCGGGCTATGCGCAGGACCCGCTTGCGGTGCTTCAAAAGACGTTTCACGAGGTGTCCGGCTACCAGGGCCTCGTCATTCTTACCGACATAGATTTCGTGTCGCACTGCGAGCATCATCTGGCGCCGATTGTCGGCAAGGCGCATGTCGCCTATCTGCCCTCGACCGCGGTGGTCGGCATCAGCAAGCTGGCGCGGGTGGTTGACGCGTACGCCCGGCGCCTGCAGATCCAGGAGCGGATGACCGCGCAGATCGCCCAGTGCATCGAGCTGGGGCTGGCCCCCCGAGCGGTCGGGGTGGTGATCGATGCCGAGCATGGGTGTATGACCCTGCGCGGCGTCAACAAGCGCGCTCCCCGGATGCGGACCCAGGCATTCTCCGGCGATCTGGCGACCGACCCGCAGATGCAGCAGCGGTTCTTCGACGCCATCGCCGCTTCGTCGTGACCGGCTCAGGCTCCCCCACCGAGTCCGGTCCCCAGTGTTACACCCACCATATTGGGATAGGCTTT
>CAYNFA010000773.1:0-2234 GCA_964396345.1 uncultured Thalassobaculum sp. | reverse complement strand
CGGCGTCGGCCGGTACCGACCGAGCAGGCGGGTGCCGCCGGCCGCCGCGGCGTCGGCGGCGATCACGGCAAGCATCGCATGCTCGACCCGGCGCCCGAGGATCCGACAGCTCATCAACCAAGTGTCGATCTCCACCACCACCTCGCCGTCCTGCAGGCACCGACGGGCGATCACGATGCTGGTCAGGCCGTTGTCCCCGAAGCGATCGACGAGACGGCCGGCGTAGGTCAGGACCGACGGATCGGTCATCAGCGCCCGAACCTCGGCCTCGGCGTAGCGACGTGTGGTGAGGTTGAACTGGTTGGTTTTGTTGATGAGCTGGGCAATCCGCTGGATGTCGACCGCTCGGAACGGCACCACCGTAAGGGTCATGTCGAGTTCGCGCAGGAAGCCGTCGATGTCGGTGACCGTGGTCTCGAGGCGCCGGCGCTCACGGTTGGCGGCGTACTGATCGCGGCGCGCCGCGTCCTCGGCGGTGAAGGAAACCGCCTCGAAGTAACCGGCATCGGCAATGCAGCGGGCGAACAATTCGGGCGCATCCGGCAGTTCCGGTACCGACACTTCCGGCAGTTCACGGCGCACCAGCGCCCGCTCGGCCGGGTTGTCATCGACGAAGACCAGGGAATCGATGCCGAGGCTGAGGTCGCTGGCGATCCGCCTGAGCGCCGAGGCCTTGTCGCCCCAACTCACTTCGAAGGCTGCGAAATCCCCGCGCCTCAGCTCCATCTCGGGATGCTCGGCGAGCGCTGCCTCGACGGTTGCGGCGTCGTTCTTGGAGCAGGCCGCCAACAGGACGCCGCGGTCGGCGAGCCGGCGGGCGTAGCGCTGGAACGACGCGAACGCCTCACCGGTAGCGCTGCCCTGGCCCAGGACGATGCCGTTCAGCCCGTCGTCGCCAATCGTGCCTCCCCAGATCGTGTTGTCGAGGTCGAGAACCAGGACCTTCTTGGACAGCCCGCGCACCGCCGCCAGGACCCGGGCGACGTGGTCCCCGAACCACGGTCCCGCCGCCGGCGAGACTGCCTGCTTGGCGTGATGCCAGAGCGCGGGGTCGGCGATCCGCCGGTTGCCGACCTCGGCCACCGGAGGATCCAGCAGCACCACGCCCTCGTCGGCGGCCGCGTCCGCCAGGCAAAGCTCGAGCCGGGCCGCGACCGCCCGAGGGGCGGCGGCAACCAGCCGGTCGCCGTGACCGAACAGGGGAGGCGCGTCGGACCAGGGTAGCTGCTGGACAACTGTGGCGGCGGTGCGCTCACGGATCCGACGCCAGAGCACCGACAGGTCTGCCACCGCGGATTCCACCGCGGACCGGACCTCGGACACCGACGCATTTAGGTGGAGCCGGGGCGACAGCGAGGCGTGATCGAGAGCGAGCAGGACGGCGTGCGGCTCGAAGCTGTACAGCCTCGACTCCGTGTCGAGGATCTCCTGGCGCCATTGCCCGTACGGCGCGGTCTCGACATCGACCAGAAGCCCGCGCCGAAGCGCCCCGACGCGGATCCCGGCGGCAAGGTGCTCCAGCGACCCGCTGCCCATCATCATGAGCCGCAGCCGCGGTCCGCCGACGCGTGCCGACCGTGCCAGTTCGCTGAGGGCGGTGTCGACCCGGCGCGTCTGCAGGAAGTCGAGCCGCCTTCCGGCCACAGCCGTCAACGACTCCAGCCGTCGGGCGGGATCCGCGGTAGCGCGTACCGCCAGCATGTCCGACGTGAAGTCCTCCGGAGCCGGCAGCCAGTAAAGCGACAGTGGATCGGTCGAGAGCATGGCGGCGCTCCTCCATCAGACGCTTAGTTCGGCAATGACGCCGGGGTGCGGCGGGTGCTGCATGCCATGCAGCAGCGCGCCCGCCACCTCTGCCGGCATCAGGAAGCGGCCTTCGGGGGCGGCGGCGCGGGCGCGCTCGATCAGCCTCGGTTCGAAGGCGTTAAGCATCGGGGTGTCGACATAGCCGGGCCGGATCACGCTGATCCGAAGCCCGGCCCGGCCGAGTTCGGCGGCGGCGGCCCGCAGCAACGCGTCGAGCGCCCCCTTGGCAGCCACATAGCTGGCCATGTGGGTGGCGGTGTCGGGCCCGTGGGCGTTGCTCAACACGGCCAGCAGGTGGCCGCTGCCGCGCGGCCGGAAGCACCGTCGCCAGAGTTCGGTCGCGAGCGTGTGGTTGCCGACGACGGCGCAGTCGAACTGCCGGCGGAATTGCCCCGGCGTCGCTTTCAGGAGTGAGGTGACGTCCGGGG
>CAYNFA010000772.1:0-2255 GCA_964396345.1 uncultured Thalassobaculum sp. | reverse complement strand
GGCGATCATCACGGCGATGGTCAGGCGGTAGTCGTTGGTCAGCTCGAAGATGATCAGGATTGTCGAGATCGGTGCGCCCAGCACCGCGCCCGCCACCGCCCCCATGCCGATCATGGTGTAGGCCCCGGGGCCGGAGGACAGCTCCGGAAATGGCTGGCTGGCGACGACCCCGAAGGCACCGCCGACCATCGCCCCGATGAAGAGCGACGGCGAGAAGACGCCGCCGCCGAAGCCGGCGCCAAGGCAGACCGCCGTCATCACGATCTTCAGCACCGCCAGCGTGACCAGCAGCTCGAAGCCATACTGCTCCTTCAGGGCGCTGTCGGTCGCTTCGTAGCCGACGCCGAGGATTTCCGGGTACCAGATCGCCACGACGCCGACCAGCGCGCCGGCCGCCGCCGGGTGCAGCCAGCGCGGCCCCGGCAGCCGGGCGGTGTTGCGCTCGACCACCGCGGTCATGCGCATCAGGGCGATCGCGGCGACGGCGCTGGCCACGCCGAGCATCGCGAAGGCCGGGAACTGCAGGAACGAGACGACCTCGTCGTTGATCAGCCGGAACGCCGGAAAATCCCCGAACCACATGCGCGAGACGATGGTGCCGGTGACCGAGGCGATCACGATCGGCGCGAACGCCGACAGCGCGTAGTGGCCGATGACCACCTCGAGCGCGAAGAACACGCCGGCAATCGGGGCGTTGAACGAGGCTGCCACCGCGCTCGCCACCCCGCAGCCCAGCAGGGTGCGGGACTGCGAGCGTGTCAGGTGCAGCGGGCGGCCAACGAAGCTCGCCAGCGCCGCGCCGAGATGCACCGCCGGTCCCTCGCGCCCGACCGACGCGCCCGAGCCGATCGACACCGCGCTGATGACCGCCGCGCCGATCCCCTGCCGGGCCGACATGCGGCCGGCGCGCAGCGCGCTCGCCTCGATCACGTTCGCCACGCCCTGGGGGCGCCCGCCCGGCATCAGGAAGCGGGTGATCAGCCCGACCAGCAGGCCGCCGACGACCGGGGCGAGCATCACCCGCCACCACTCGATCTGGCAGGCCCCGCTGGCGACCAGCTCGTGCGCGAATCCCATGAAAAGCCACTGCAGACCCCCGATCGCCTCGCGGAACGCCACCGCGCCGGCGGCTTCCGCGAAGCCGACCACCAGCGCCGCCACCCCGATCAGGAGCTGATCGTTCCTGATCATCCGCTTCAGTCCCATGACGGGACGACCGACGAGTGCCTTCAGCATGGCGGTCAACTGGCTCACGACCTGTTAGGTAAGTGTCTGCAGCTTAACGACTCTTCGAAAGATGGGAAAGCGAGCTTGCGAACCGGCATGGCGGCTCACTACGGTGCGCCGCCATGAGCATCGAATTGCGGCCGGCCGACGCCGGCGACGTCACCATCCTGCTGGATCTCATCGAGCGCCTCGCCGAAGCGCAGGGCGCGGCCGGCTACGTGCAGGCCACCCCGGCGGACCTGCTGCGCGACGGCTTCGGGCCGGTGCCGCGTTTCCACGCCGTCCTGGCCGAGTGGGTCGACCCGGATACCGGTAGCCGGACGCCGGTCGGTCTGGCGCTCTACTACTTCACCTACTCGACCTGGGGCGGACGGCCGAACCTGTATGTCGAGGACCTGTACGTCGACGCGGATCGGCAGGGCGCGGGAATCGGCCGACGGTTGATGGTCGCCCTTGCGGGCTCTGCGCTCGACGCCGGTTGCGGACGCCTCGAACTTGCCGTCAAGACCGACAACCGGGCGCGCGCCTTCTACGAGCGGCTCGGGCTGACCCGCAAGGGGACCTGGCTGCCCTACGCCGTCTCCGGCGAGGGTCTCCGCGACCTGGCGGCCACCACCGACTGACGGTTCAGGGCGATACCGAGGCGGCCGGAGGCGTCGGCGGCGGCACCCGGTTGCGGCCCGACTGCTTGGCCAGGCAAAGGCCGGAATCGGCGTGCTCGAGCGCGTCCGATCGGCGTCCCCGGTCACCGTCAACGACGCCGGATGGCGATCACGCGGCCGACGCCGTCCGTCGGCGCCAGCCGAGCATGCCCATCGCCAAGTTCCCGAACCCGTGCCATCGCCGCCTCCGGAAACGGTGTCGCGCGGCGCCGGCGCAGGTCGACATGCAGGCACATCAGCTCGTTGGTCGCCGCCAGATAGCCGGCCTCGGCGTGGAACATCCGATGCAGCAGATGCAGACGTTTGGCGTCGTGGTCCACGAGCCGGGTGCGGAACACCAGGGGAGCGGCCTCCAGGACCTCCCGG
>CAYNFA010000771.1:0-2265 GCA_964396345.1 uncultured Thalassobaculum sp. | reverse complement strand
GTTGGCGATGAACTCGTAGGACAGCTCGGCCATCGACTGCCAGCGATTCGGCACCAGCTGCCGGCCGCGCATCGACTGCGTCAGGAACACGGCCGCGGCGACCACGGCGAGCGCCATGAACAGCGCCGAGTTGGTGAAGGAGAGATCCACACCGCCGATCTCGATCGGAATCAGCGGCTTCAGCTCGAATTGTTCGACCGGCGACGCCACGCGCTACCCCTCTCGCTCCGTCCCGCCCCGGTCGCCGCTGTCCGCGACGTCCTTGGGCTTGCGGTATCCCACTGACAGCCCCTGGCCCGTCGCGGCGCGGAAGACATTCATCATGCCGCCCGCGGCGCCGAGAAAGAAAAACACGATCATCAGCCAGGGTCCCGTCCCCAGCCAGTGATCAAGCGCATACCCGATTCCGGCGCCGACCGCGACTCCCGCCACCAGTTCGACCCCGACCCGAAACGCCAGCCCCATGGCCGACCCCGGAAGGTTCGGCGAGAGCATCTCCGCCTGCTTGGCCCGGTCCTGGGTCCCCCGCGCCTTCTTCAGGCGGGCGTCCAGGTCGTCGAGCGATGGCGGGATGTCTCGGTCTTGCATCCCCGGACCAGGGACCGGCGGTTGCCCGCGGCCCAGAATCGGTTGAAACGACGGCGGATCCACGCTTTGGGCATGCACCCGACCGCACCTCGCCAGTGCCCCGGCGAAAGCGGCGCAACCATACGCACGCCCCCTGGGGGTGTCAAGGCTGTGTGCCGCAGCGCAACGCGCCTCCAACTAATTGAAAATATTCAGAGTTATTGACGATGCCGAAATCAGCTGGCGTCGCGCAGCCGCTCCGCACGCGCCAGGTCGACGGACACCAGCTGGCTGACCCCGCGCTCGGCCATGGTCACGCCGAACAGACGGTCCATGCGGGCCATGGTCATGCGGTGGTGGGTGATGACCAGGAACCGGGTGTCGGTCTCCTTCACGATGTCCTGCAGGAGCGAGCAGAACCGGTCGACGTTGGTATCGTCGAGCGGCGCGTCGACCTCGTCGAGCACGCAGATCGGCGACGGGTTGGTCAGGAACACGGCGAACACCAGGGCTACGGCGGTCAGCGCCTGCTCGCCGCCTGACAGCAGCGACAAATGCTGCATGCGCTTGCCTGGCGGGCTCGCCATGATCTCCAGCCCGGCATCCAGCGGATCGTCGGCCTCGGTCAGTTCCAGGTGCGCCTCGCCGCCGCCGAACAGCCGCCCGAACAGCGTCTGGAAGTGGCGGTCGACGCGGTGGAAGGCGTCCAGCAGCCGCTCGCGGCCTTCCCGGTTCAGCGACGAGATGGCGGCGCGCAGCCGCTGGATCGCCCCGGTCAGGTCGTCGCGCGCGTTCTCCATGCCCTGGACCTGCTGGTCGAGTTCCTCGAGCTCGGTCTCGGCCCGCAGGTTGACCGGGCCGATGCCCTCGCGCTCGCCGATCAGCCGATCCAGCTTGGCCTGGGTCTGGTCGGCGTCCGGTAGCGGCTCGGCAGGGTCGATGCCGGCGACCTCCAGGATCTTGTCGGGCGTGCAGTCCAGGCGCTCGGCGATCCGCTCGCGCTCGACGCGCAGGGACTGGTTGATCTGGTCGAGTGCGGCCTCGGCGCGGATCCGGGCCTCGCGGGCCTCGGCGGCCGCGCGCTCGGCGTCGCGCGCGGCGCGGTCGAGCTCGGACTGCCGGCTTTCCGCGGCCACCAGCCGGTCGGCGGCACGGCGACGGCCGGCTTCGGATTCCTCGAGCTTCTCGGTGAGCACCGCGCGCTGGGCGCGGATCTGTTCGGGACGGGACTGCAGGCGCTCGATCTCGGACTGTTCGGCGGCACGGCGCCCGTCGAGTTCGGTGACCCGGGTCTCGGCCCGGGTCCGGCGGTCGGCCCAGGATCCGAGCTCCTGCAGCACCTGGGCGAGCCGGGCGCGGCGACCGGCGCTCTCCCGCACCAGTCGGTCGTGCTCGGTGCGGGCCTCGACCAGCTCGGCCCGGCGCTCGGCGAGGGTTGCCCGGAACGCCTGGGAGTTGCGCCGCAGCGCCTCGACCTCGGGCAGCTCGGCCAGGCCGGCCTCGGCCGATTCGCGTTGGGTGGTCGCCTCGGCGCGCTCCTCGGCGAGCCGGGCGGCGCCGTCGTCGAGCGCCGACAGCTTGGTCTCGACCGCGGACACCCGGGATTCCAGCTCGGCCGCCCGCGACCGCGCCGCCGAGCGGGTCGTGGATGCGTCCGACAGCCGGGTCCGGGTCGCCTCGACCACGTCGTCGGCGGCG
>CAYNFA010000770.1:0-2273 GCA_964396345.1 uncultured Thalassobaculum sp. | reverse complement strand
AGCAGCTCGGCGGCGAACGTGGCGTAGGCCCGCTGCCGGGCCTTGGAGTTCGCGGTGTCGCGCTTGTGCCACGCCGCCGGCGCCAGCAGCGCCAGCAGCGCGAAGCCGACCATCACCGCCGCCACCGGCAGGTCGAGCCAGGCGACGAAGGCGAAGATCAGCACCGGCGTCAGCGCCGCCACCAGCAGCTGCGGCAGGTACTGGCCGAAATAAGTCTCGAGCTGCTCGACGCCGTCGATCAGCGTCAGGGTCAGGTCGCCGGAGCGCTCGACCCCGACATAGGCCGGTCCGAGCGCCATCAGCCGCTCGAACAGCGCGCGCCGCAGCCGCTTCTGAACGATCGCCGCGGTTTCGTGGGCAACCATGGTGCGCCACTGCTCGAAGACCCCGCGCAGCACCATCACCACCGCGATGCCGGCCGCCGCCGGCGCCACCTCGGCCAACCCGCCGCCGGCGAACACCTGCGCGATCAGCCAGCCCAGCAGCGCCAGCCGCGCGACGCCCAGCGCCACCGCGATCAGGCCGATCAGGACCGCCCAGGCGATCCGCCCGCGCACACCCTTGGTGAACGCCCAGAGGCGCGGTTCGAAATGCATGCCGGCAACTCCCAACGGCCCGGTCGACGATCGACGGCGACCCTACCGCCGAACGCTTTCGTTCGTCCGTCGACAAATTCGAGGACCGGCCGTAGAAAAACGCACACCGCCGACGGGCTGGCGGTTGCTGGAGTGTCACCATGATCGGCGACTGGGACAACCTTCGAGTCTTCCTGGCGCTGGCCGAGGAGGGCAACCTGACGGCGGCGGCCAAGCGGCTGCGGGTCAGCCACCCGACCGCCGCAGCGCCGCATCCGGGCACTCGAGGACGAGCTCGGCGCCCGGCTGTTCGACCGGTTGCCGGACCGCTTCCAGCCGACCGCGCAGGCGCTTGAACTGCTGCACGACGTCAAGGAGATGGAGCGCGCCTCGCAGTCCATCGACCGCCGCAGCGCCGGTCTCTCGGGATCGCACCTCGGCACCGTGCGGATCTCGGTCGACGAGACCATGGCCGACTTCCTCGGCCGGCATCTGGCGCGGCTGCGCGCCAACAACCAATGCATCGAGTTCGAGATCGCGGTGGCGCACACCTTCGCGAACCTGTCGCGGCGCGAGGCCGATCTGCTGATCCGCGACCGGGTGCCGGATCTGGCAAGCCTGGTCGGACGCAAGCTCGGGGCGTTCGGCTACGCGGTCTACGCCACCGCCGCCCTCGCCGCCGGCTGCGACGGCTCGCCGGCGGCGCTCCAGGACCTGCCGTGGGTCGGTTTCGACGACGAGCACCAGTACATGCCGGGCCAGGCCTGGCAGGCCGCGCTGCTCGGCAACCGCCGGCCCGAGGTGCGAACCAACAACGGCGTGGTCCTGGCCAACGCCGTGCGCGGCGGCAACGGCGTCGGCGTGCTGCCCTGCTTCATCGGCGACCCGGATCCGGCGCTGGCCCGCCTCACCCCGGTTCTGGAGGAGACCCGCGCCGAGCAATGGCTGCTGGTGCACGCCGACCTCCGCGGCGTGCCACGGGTCCGCATCGTGATGGACGCGCTGGCCCAGCTGTTCCGGGAGTGCCGGACGGAGATCGAGGGGGAGGCGGCGGCATCGACGCGGGTCACGGAAGCGGCCGACTAGAGCACTTTCTCAGCTGATCGAATCGTAGGCGATGCCCGGAGGGCTCGATTTCTGGCTCAAGATACAGGCTGGTGAAGGAGGCCAGCCTGAATGAACCGCCGTTCGCCAGCGCCGGAGCCGAGCTGCGCTTCCTACAGCCCAATTTCAACCCGATCGAGATGGCCTTCGCCAAGCTGACGGGCCTTGCTCAAGAAGCAAGTACCCAGAATGTCGACGACCTCTGAAACACCATCGCCCGCGGCATCGACACCCCGGTCGAGTATCTCAACTACTTCGCTGCCGCAGGTTATGATTGAGAATGATCGGAAATGATCTGGCATCTAATGTTTTGCGACCTACCTTCCGGCGGCGGCGACCGTCGACCGTCCACACGGTCAAGCTTCGGGTCACGGCCGGTCCAGCAATACTGACTTTGGCGGCAGACTCAGGTGAACACGAACCATTCCGCTTGGAGCTGTTCCGGCGGAACACCCGCCAAACGTACGAAGTTCGATCCGAGGTCAAACTCGGTATCACCGTCAAGGGTGGTCGTCGCGACCGCCTGCAGATCCTCGAAACTATCTATCCCGGTGCCGTTGACGTCCACTGACAGAGCCATTCGGTCGCCGGCAG
>CAYNFA010000769.1:0-2281 GCA_964396345.1 uncultured Thalassobaculum sp. | reverse complement strand
GCCGCAGAGGAAGGCGCTGCGCGCGACCGATACGAACCGCAAAGTGTTCGAGGACCGGCGTGCCCAACTCGTGGCCGAGAACCTGACCCGCAAGGGTGAGGCCGAGAAGGTCGCGGTCCACCTCGACGGCATGTCGGTGGTCCTGGTGCGCGCCGCCAGCGAAACCGGCCAGCTGTATGGCTCGGTCACCGCCCGCGACGTTGCCGACGCCATCACCGCCGCCGGCGTGACGGTCGATCGCGCCCAGGTTCGCCTGGACAAGGCGCTGAAGCAGCTCGGCCTGGAGCCGATCCGCGTGCAGCTCCATCCCGAGGTGGCCGTCACCGTCACGGTGAACATCGCCCGCTCGGCCGAGGAAGCGGCAACCCAGTCGAAGCTGGGCCGTGCCCTCGACCGCGAGACCCGCGAGGACGAGTTCGACCGCGCGACCGCCGAACCGCAGGCCGCGGCGCCCGACGACGAGCAGGACGAGGCCTGATCCCACGCGCCCGGCCGCTATCCGCCTGGCGACGCGTTGACACTGCCGACAGGCCGCGCCGGAGATTTCCGGCGCGGCCTGTCGCGTGTTGGTGGTTGACTGCCCTTACCGGGTCGCGACGGGCGATCGTTCCGCCTGCGGATTGTTCACACCATGCGGGCCGGATCGCGTCGGTGGGTCGGTGGGTTCCGGATTCCATCCACAGGCGACACCCCGGTTCGCCCCCGGAATTCTCGTCCGCCGGCCATGGTCTGCGCGGCCCCGAGCGGGTATCGGTTATAATCGCTCAACGTCTACCCCGCGCCGCCTTGGCGTGGCCCGTTGATTGTTCCCGCATCGAACCGGCAGCCCGCCCGCCATGCCCGAGACCGATTCCCGCGTAGCTCTGTTTCCCGGCGTCGAAGCTGCCGCGCACCGCGAGCCGCCGCACAATCTGGAGGCCGAGCAGGCGTTGCTCGGCGCCGTGCTGGTGAACAACCGGGCCTACGAACGGGTGTCGGAGTTCCTGCGGGTCGAGCATTTCGCCGACCCGGTGAACGGCCGGATTTTCGAGGCCTGCGGCCGGCTGATCGACCGCGGCCAGATCGCCACACCGGTCACTCTCAAGGGGGTTTTCGACCAGGACGAGGCGCTGAAGGAGGTCGGCGGCGCGGCCTATCTGGTCCGCCTCGCCGCCTCGGTGGTGACGGTCATAAACGCCGAGGACTACGGCCGCGAGATCCGCGACTGCTACCTGCGCCGCCAGCTCATCGAGGTCGGCGAGACGATCGTGAACGACGCGTTCGCCCGTGATCTGGAGAGCCCGGCGACCGAGCAGATCGAGAAGGCCGAGGCGCACCTGTTCAACCTTGCCGAAAGCGGCCAGTCCGAGGGCGGGTTCATCGAGTTCAAGGCGGCCCTCGCCCAATCGATCTCGGTGACCGAGGCGGCATTCCGGCGCGACGGCGGCCTCGCCGGTTTGTCCACGGGACTGATCGACCTCGACAACCTGCTCGGCGGCCTGCACAGCTCGGACCTGCTGATCCTGGCCGCCCGGCCCGCCATGGGAAAGACCTCGCTCGCCACCAACATCGCGTTCGACGTCGCGACCGCAAGCATCCGCGACGCGAGCCAACCGCGACAGACCGTGGCGTTCTTCTCGCTCGAGATGTCGTCCGAGCAGCTCGCAACCCGTATTCTCGCCGAACGCACCGGCATCTCGTCCGAGAAGCTGCGCCGCGGCCAGCTTAACGACGACGATTTCGGCAAGCTGGTGCAGGCCAGCCAGGAGCTCGAGCGAACGCCGATCTACATCGACGATACCCCGGCAATCCCGATCTCGACGCTGCGCACCCGCGCAAGGCGCCTGAAGCGCCAGCACGGTCTCGCCCTGATCGTGGTCGACTACCTTCAGCTCATGCGGCCGTCGCCGGGCGCCCGGGTCGATAACCGGGTGCAGGAGATCTCGGCGATCAGCCAGGGCCTGAAGGCGATCGCCAAGGAACTGCACGTTCCGGTGCTGGCGCTCTCGCAGCTCAGCCGCGCCGTCGAGAGCCGCGAGGACAAGCGGCCGATCCTGGCGGATTTGCGGGAATCGGGCTCGATCGAGCAGGACGCCGACGTGGTGATGTTCATCTTCCGCGAGGAGTACTACCTGTCGAAGGCGGAGCCGACCCAGCGCCCCGACGAGAGCCCCGAGAAGTTCCACGACCGCCATGAGCATTGGCAGCAACTGTGCGAAAAGGCCTATGGCAAGGCCGAGGTGCTCATCTCGAAGCAGCGCCACGGCCCGACCGGTACCGTCACCCTGCACTTCGAGGGCGC
>CAYNFA010000768.1:0-2290 GCA_964396345.1 uncultured Thalassobaculum sp. | reverse complement strand
GGCCGCGCTGCGCGACAACTTGATCCAGCAGAAGAAGCCCAAGTGCAAGGGCGAGATGACGTCAGCGTCGGATGTCCGTATGCTGGAGGGCGCCTCCTCGATCCAGGTCAAGCGGGTCGAAATCGGCTGCAAGGACATCGGTGACGGAACGTCGGTGACCGAAGTCTTCGCTTTCTACCCGCACCTGTCTGGTCAGCTCCTGGCGATTTCGCACATCTCGGCCAATCGGTCGCTGGCGGTCGAGGCAGACGGCGAATTTGCCAAGCGGGTGTCGGCAATCCTGTCGGCGAAGTGAGCGCGCGAGCGCTCACATTCGTCCGGTGCGTCGCATGAGGCGAAACGCCAGCGGTGCCAGGATAACGATAAAGCCTATCCGAAAGATGTGATGGGTGGCGACGAACGCGACGTCACGGCCGAGCGCGAGCGCCACCAGGCTCATCTCAGCCAGTCCGCCCGGGGCGTAGGCGAGCACCAGTACGAACCACGGCACCCCGGTAATCTGCTCGAGGCCGACGCCGAACAGGACGCCGAGCACCAGCAGAATCACCGTCGAGCCGATCGAAATCCCGACGATCCGAACGATGTCGCGCACCGCGGTGCCGGCGAACCGGCAGCCGATTCCGGTGCCCATTACAACCTGGGCCACTGCCACCAGGAGGCTCGGCGGGGTGGCCTGAGTGACTCCGACGACGTGCAGCACCGCCGATAGCAGCATGGGACCGATCAGCACGGCCGCGGGGATCCTTAGCCGCTTGGCCACGATCGTGCCGACCACGCCGCAGCCTGCCAGGATTGCCCAGTCCAGCGCCGGCATATCGAGCGAGCCACCGCTCGGCAGCAGCCCTGCGGGTGGCGTGTAGTCGGTGAACATCTGGAACAGGAAAGGCAGCGTCATAACCACCAGCAGGATCCGCGCCGAATGGGTGAGTGCTATGACCCGGTCGTCGCCGCCCATTTCACGCCCGACGATCACCATCTCGTTCAGCCCGCCGGGCGACGACGCGAAGTACGACGTCACGGCGTCGTAGCCCGCCGCCTTGCGGAAGTACCAGGTAACCAGCCCGCCGGCGACGACGGCGTACACCAGCAGGCCGGCGATCGAAATGGCCCACTCGCTTATCTGGTCGACCAGCGACGGCTGGAAGGCGCTGCCGAGCATGACACCCAGAACGCAGATCATAACCGTGCGCAGGCGATGGTCGACGCGGATGTTCGCCCCCGCCACCGAAGCGACCGTGGTCGCCACCATGGCGCCCATCATCCAGGGCAGGGGCAGCTTCGCCCAGGCAAACAACAGGCCACCCGCGGCCCCAATCGCCAGCGCCAACAGCATCGAGCCCCTGGCCCTGCCGGCGGTCATGCGGTCGCCGCCAGGTGCCTCTGTGCTGGGCGGCGGCTCGTCCGGTCTCGGATCAGCCATCGACCACCCGACCGAGGCGAACAGCGGTCTGACCGACGGCGAGCCGGCGCGACGGCATGATCAGGATGCAGCCGTCATACGGCGTGTGGATCGCCTCGTCGCCGTCGTGGGCGATCAGGGTGCCGGCCTTCGGGATGGTCTCCATGCCCGTGTAGGGGGCGACGAAGGCGAAGGTGTCGGAGCGCACCGTGATCGCCTCGGTGACCTGGACGACCCGCTGTGGGCCCGGGTCCGGGCCGAGCCAGCGCTCGACGGCCTGCCGATGGACGCAACCGGTCGCCAGCAGGAAGCGCAACGCCGTCTCGAGCGCCACGGACTCGGATGATCGCGCCCAGTGCTGGCCGCATTCCACAAGCAACGCCGCTCGTTGACTCGACGGGTCGTCGAACAGCGCGTAGTCGCGCATCCGGGCGCCGGCCGCGTGACCGGCATCGATGACGATGGTGGCCGGGTAGCCGACGCGTCGCGCAAGGTCCAGGCCCTTCTGACAGGCCCCAGCCAGGATCAGCGGGTCGGTCGGATTCTGCATCGAGTGAAGATCGAGGAGCAGGTCGACGGAGTCGAGGAGCGGGCGGATCGCTCGGGCCCGCGCCAGCTCGAGAGTGGCGCGTGGACCGTCCAGCGTATCGCGGTCCCAGACCCGGTTGAAGTCCTCGTCGACGAAGCGTGACAGCGTCGGGTAGGCCGGATCGAACGCCAGGAACGCGGCGACGTTGCAGAATCCAAGTGTCAGACGACCCCGGACCGGCCGTAACTCGGCCCGCAGCAACCGGTCGAGGACCAGCGCGCCGCACAACTCGTTGCCGTGTACCAGCGCTGTCACCAACACGTGCGGTCCCGGATCGGAGGCTTCGAAGCTCCAGAAGAACG
>CAYNFA010000767.1:871-2292 GCA_964396345.1 uncultured Thalassobaculum sp. | reverse complement strand
CCACGTCAAGATCGCGGCGTCACCGGAGGCGGTGCACGCGCCGAGGATCGCGGCCGGTGCCGCCGACCTGCTGCTGGCCTGCGACATCGCCACGGCGGCGTCCAAGGACGGGCTGGAGGCGATCAGCCGCGACAAGACCCGCGCGGTGGTCAACACCCACCAGACCATGACCGGCCGCTTCACCCAGGCGCCGGACATGCAGTTCCCGGCGGAGTCGATGAAGTCGATCCTGCGCGCCGCCGCCGGCGACAACTCGACGGAGTTCGTCGACGCCTACCGGATCGCCACCAAGCTGCTCGGCGACTCGATCGCCGCCAATCTGTTCATGCTGGGCTTCGCCTGGCAGCTCGGGCTGGTGCCGCTGTCGCGCGCGGCGATCGAGCGGGCGATCGAGCTGAACGGCGTCGCCGTGACGTTCAACAGCCAGGCTTTCCTGTGGGGCCGCCGCGCCGCCCACGACCGCGACGCGGTCGAGCGGCTGGTCGAACCGAAGCCATCCGCCGCCTCGCTGCGCCCGACGGTCGCCGACACGCTGGAGGAGATCGTCCGCATCCGGGTCGAGACCCTGACCGCCTACCAGGACGCCGCCTACGCCGAGCGCTACCGGGCGCTCGTCGACCGGGTCGCCGCCGCCGAGCGCACGGCGGCGCCTGGCAAGGACGACCTGGCCCGGGCGGTGGCGCGCTACGCCTTCAAGCTGATGGCGATCAAGGACGAGTACGAGGTCGCCCGGCTGTACACCGACGGCGGCTTCGAGCGCCGGCTGCGCGAGCAGTTCGAAGGCGACTTCAAGCTGCGCTTCCACTTGGCCCCGCCGAGCTTCGCGCCCCGCGACCCGCAGACCGGGCATCTGAAGAAGCTCACCTTCGGGCCCTGGATGCTGCCGGTGTTCCGGGTGCTGGCGACGCTCAAGGGGCTGCGCGGCGGCCGGTTCGACGTGTTCGGCCGCAGCGAGGAGCGCCGGATGGAGCGGCGGCTGCGCGACGAGTATCTGGCGACCGCCGAGGAGATGGCCGGCGCGCTGACGGCGGAGAACCACGCCACGGCGGTCGAACTGGCGAGCGTGCCTGAAATGATCCGTGGCTTCGGCCACGTCAAGGAGAGCCACGTCGAGCGCGCTGAACAGCGCAAGGCCGCTCTCCTGGGGCAATTCCGCAACCCCGAGGCGGCGCGCTCCGCGGCGGAATAGGCGGCATCGAGACAGTCCGCGGCGGCGGTCGCGCGTGCCGGCGCGGCCGCCGTATTGGCGCTACGACATGCCAAGCGCCCTGAGGTACAGGTCGAGCACGGTCTCGAGTTCGTCGCGGTCGTCCTTGTCCATCTTCCGGAGCTTGAGGACCTGGCGCATGATCTTGACGTCGAAGCCGTTGCCCTTGGCCTCGGCGAACACGTCGCGGATGTCGGAGGCCAGCGCGGCCTTC
>CAYNFA010000767.1:0-861 GCA_964396345.1 uncultured Thalassobaculum sp. | reverse complement strand
CTCGATGTAGGAGCGGAGCTGATCGCCCGCGATGCCGCCCACGTCCACCATGTCGTCCTCGATCCGGCCGCTTGAACAAGGGCCGGAACCTAGCGGTCCGGACACCGGGGTTCAAGCCGCAAACGGTGCTTGACATGACGTGAACGAAAAGAGAACAATCGGGTCATGCTGGCAACCATGATCTCCGATCCGACCGACCCAGTCCGTGCCCTCTGGGAGCGGATGAACGCCCGTGATTGGGACGGCATCCAGCGACTGCTGGACGGCGGGTTCCAGGCGCTGTGGCCGCAGACCGGAGAACGCATCCCCAGTCCGGCGGCCTATGTAGGGCTGAACCGCACCTATCCGGGGATCTGGCGCTGCACCGTGCTGGCGGTCGACGCCACCGCCGAGGGCGCGGTGGCGCGGGTGCGGATCAGCGACGGCACGCTGTCGCTGTACGCGGTCGGCTTCTACCGGGTGATGGGCGGCCGGATCCTGGCGGCGGAGGAGTATTTCGGCGACGCCGGCCCGCCGCCGCACGACCGCTTGGAATGGACCGAGCCGCTGCCGGCCCCGCGTTGAACGGTTGCGCGGTCACGCCGCAGCACCGCTCTCCCTCACTGCCGTCACCCCCACCCCGGACGGGCGCGCCCTTGGCGCGGCCGATCCGGGGCCCATTGAGAGACGGTGGATTGCCGATCGGTCCTCCGACGGAGCGGCTGGTGGGCCCCGGGTCACCGCTGCGCGGCGCCCGGGATGACGACCAGGACAAGGGGCGCTCCACCTCGTCGTCGTAGCGGGTGAGGGCCGTGCTCCCCCACTCTCCCTGTCGTCATGTATGGACGGCCCCCGTTGGGCAAGTGCGAAAATGCAGCGTCG
>CAYNFA010000766.1:0-2295 GCA_964396345.1 uncultured Thalassobaculum sp. | reverse complement strand
GGGGTGAAGCAGAACACCTGATCCTGGTACATCTCGAGCTTGGTGTGCTCGAGGAATTCCTCGGGACCCGCTGCCTGCTCGAGAATGTCGAGAAGTTCGCGTATCCATCGGTAACTTCGGCCCTCGCTGGCCGCAGGTCCCTGTTTGTAGGACCAATGGGCCGCAACGCCGAGCTCGGCCACCTTGTGCATGTCGGCGGTGCGGATCTGCACTTCGATGCGCTGGCGCTGCGGCCCAATCACGCCGGTATGCAGCGAGCGGTAGCCGTTCGACTTGGGCGTCGAGATGTAGTCCTTGAACCGACCCGGGACGACCGGGTAGCGCGCGTGAATCAGCCCGAGCGCGTGGTAGCAGGCACCGATATCCGGGACCAGCAGGCGAAACGCCATGATGTCGGACAACTGCTCGATGCCGACGTTCTTGCGCTGCATCTTCTGCCAGACCGAATACGGCGTCTTCATCCGCCCGGCGATTTGGGCCTCGACCCCACCGTCGGACAGCGTGACGCGCAGCTCGGCGATAATCCGCTCAACCAGGTCGCCACCCTCGGAGCGCAGAAAATCGAGCCGCGCCTTGATTGAATTGCGGGCATCGGGGTTGATCTCCGCGAACGCCAAGTCTTCGAGTTCATCCTTGATGTCGTTGATGCCGATCCGCGCCGCCAGGGGCGCGTAGATGTCCATCGTCTCGGCCGCGATCCGGCGCCGCTTGTCGGGGCTCTGGATGAAGTGCAGCGTGCGCATGTTGTGCAACCGGTCGGCCAGCTTGACCAGCAGCACGCGGATGTCCTGGCTCATCGCCAGGACCAGCTTGCGGAGGTTCTCGGCCTGCTTGGTCCGGTCGGACTGCAGTTCGATCCGGGTCAGCTTGGTCACGCCGTCGACCAGACGGGCAATCTCGTCCCCGAACAACCGGCGGATGTCGTCGAGCGAGGCGTCGGTGTCCTCGATCACGTCGTGCAGAAGGGCGGTGATGATGGTGCCGTGGTCGAGCCGCATCCGGGTCAGGATTCCGGCGACCTCGAGGGGATGCGAGAAATACGGGTCTCCGGACGCGCGCGTCTGGGAGCCGTGCATCTTCATGGCATAGACGTAGGCGCGGTCCAGAGCTGCCTCGTCCGCGGTCGGATCGTAGGCGCGAACCGTCTCAACCAGTTCGTATTGCCGGATCATGCCCGGCCTCTAGGGACCGGGAAGCCAGGGCGGCGGGCGAACGCTCGAAACTCGAGAGCGTCAAGCCTCGTCGTCAAGCATGTTGTCGTCCACGTCCTCGAAGCCACTGCCGCTCTCGCCGTCCTGCTCGACCTGCATTCCGAGGTCCGTCACCGCGTCCTCGCCCAAAGTCTCCCCGGCGGCGAGCCGGCCGTCCAGACCCGCAGCGCCTCCGCCGAGTCCCTCGCTGCCGATCAGGCGCTCCAGATCGTCATCCTCCGGTTCGTCGACCTCGACGTGCTTCTGCAGCCCCTTGATGAGGCTTTCCGCCAGCACGTGGGAATCGACGGTCTGATCGGCAATCTCGCGCAGGGCGACCACCGGGTTCTTGTCGTTGTCGCGATCAACGGTGATCTGCGAGCCGGCCGAAATGTCACGAGCGCGCTGCGCGGCGGCCAGCACCAAATCAAAGCGGTTCGGAATCTGGACAATGCAGTCCTCGACGGTAACCCGCGCCATGGCAGCCTCTCAAATGCGATCGGGGAAAGTCGGAGAGCCGCGGACTATAGCGACGCGACCCAGGCAAAACAAGGACATTCCGCAGGGTTCAGCCGGCCTCCAGCGGACGTATCGCTGGCGAGCCGGGCGGTAACATCGCGATCAGCTCCGCCACGCCCGCTCCTGACACTGGATGATGCCAACCAGGGACGATCTCTGCCAGCGGAAGCAACACGAAGGCGCGCTCATGAGCCCGGGGATGCGGCAGGATCGGCCCGCCGTCGTCGCCGCCGCCGCGGATCTGGCCATGATGATCGATGAGGTCCAGGTCCAGGGGGCGCGGCTCGTTGCGGGCCCGGCGGACTCGGCCGAACGAGGCCTCGATGGCGTGCAGGCGTTCCAGCAACGCCTTTGGGTCGAGGGTGCTGCACGCACAGATCGCGCCGTTGACATACCAGGGCTGATTCGAGACCGGCACCGGCTCGGACTCGTACCAGCGCGAGCGGGCCAGTATCGCGATCCCGGGCTCCGCCGCCAGGCGGGCCACAGCGGCCTCACAGGTGGCGAGCGGCGTCTGAAAGCCGTCCGCGACAAGGTTCGAGCCAACCGCGATCACGATCATCCCGGTCCCCTTTCCGGGCGGCTC
>CAYNFA010000765.1:0-2297 GCA_964396345.1 uncultured Thalassobaculum sp. | reverse complement strand
GTGAGGTCGGTCTCTGCCACCACCTCGAGGGCGCCGACCTCGGCCAGCAGGTCGGCGCGCAGCCGCTGCTCGGTCTCGACCCCGCCCTCGAACGGCACCACCACGGCACGGGCCCGCACCGCCAACAGTTCCAGCAGCGTGTTGTAGCCGGCCTGACTGATCGACAGCGCCGCCCCGGCCATCAAGGCCGGCAGGTCGGGGCGCATGGTGTCGACCACCAGGTTCGGCGGGCCGAGCCCGCGCAGGTGTTCGACGGTGTCCGGGCGCATGTGGTGGCCGGTCACGAACCGCCAGGTGCGGTCGGCGAGCGGCAGGCCCGGCATCGCCGCTGCCACCCGCCGCATGAAATCGTGCCCGACGGCGCCGCCGCCAGCCGACACCAGCACCTCGCCCGCCGCCAGCGGGTCGAGCGCCGGAACCGCCAGCTCGTCGGTGTTCACCACGTAGCCGGTGTAGGTGACCGGCACCTGGATGTCGGCCGCCATCGGGAAGGTCCGCTCCAGCCTGATCAGGCCGGGATCGGCGTGGATCAGGGCGCCGTCGTACCAAGCGTTAAGGGTGTCGACGATCTCCCGGTTGCGGTCGGCGCGCGGCTTGGTGACCAGGATATCGCGCATCGAGGACAGCACCACCGGCCGCCACGGCGCCGCGCGCGCCGCTTCCAGCAGCGGCAGCAGCTCGAACCGCATCTGGCGGCGCCCGAACGGGAACAGCTCGGTGATCACCGCCGCCGGCCGGCGGTCCTGCAGCAGCGCCAGCAGACGCTCGCGGCGATTGGCACGAAACGCGTCGTCGATCGGCCGGTCGTGGGCGTCGACCAGCACCTTGAACGCGTCGTCGAGGGCGCGCACCGGCGGCAGCTGGACCAGCTCGGCGCCGCCGAGCGGCAGGTGCGGCACCGGCATCCCGCCGGATACGAAGTCAACCGCCAGGCCCTCGGCGGTGAGCCCGCGCGCCACCGCCGCGGCCCGGCGCAGGTGGCCGATCCCGAGCAGGTTCTGGACGTAGAGCAGGACGCGGGGCGCGGTCATGCGGGCGGCTCCAGCGGGATGTCGGGACGCGCCAGGGTCCAATGCCCGGCGACGTCCAGAAGGAACAGGTGGGCGGCGCTCCAGTCAAGGCGCACCGGCGGCCGGCCGGTCATGTCCCAGCCGGTGGCGAGCGCCAGGGCGGCCCGGATGACGCCCTTGTGGGTGATCGCGCCGGTGTCGCGGCCCTCGGCCACCAGGCGGCCGGACAGCGCCGCCAGCCGGGCCTGGACATCGCGCGGGCTCTCGCCGCCGGGCGGCCGGAAGTCGAGACCGCGCGCCTCGTTGATTCGCGCCGCCGCGGGATCGACGGCGCGCGCCGCCACCAGGGTCAGGCCCTCCCAGGCGCCGTAGTCCATCTCGATCAACGCCGGCTCCGGCTCCGCCACCACGCCCAGCAGGCGGGCGGTCTGGCGGGCCCGGGCCAGCGGGCTGGTCAGCCACCGCAGGCCGGTCAGCTCGGCCGGGATGACCCGCCGGCCGACCGCCTCCGCGCCGGCCGGCGACAGCGGAATGTCGGCGCGCCCCTGCAGCCGGCGGGCGGCGTTCCACTCGGTCGGTCCGTGCCGCAGCAGGGCGAGGCGGACGGTCGTCACGGCCGCCCCGCGGCCCGGCGGGCGACGGCGGCGCGGAGCCAGAGGTCGAGAGCGGCCGCGGCGCCGTCGAGCGAGTGCTCGGCCAGCACCGTCCGGCGCGCCGCCTGCCCCATCGTCCGGCGTCGCCCGGGGTCGTCGAGCAGCGACGCCAGGGCGCGACCGAAGGCGGTGGCGTCGGCCTCCGGCACCAGCACACCGGTTTGGTCGTCGCGCACGATATCCGGCACTCCACCGACGTCGCCGGCCAGCACCGGCAGCCCGGCCGCCTGCGCCTCCAGCAACGCCATTCCGTAGGCCTCCTGGATCGCTGGCCACACCATCAGGTCAGCGGCGGCGTAGAAGCCCGGCAGCCGGTCGGGCGCGACCGCGCCCGCCAGACGCACCCGGTCGCCGAGCGGCGCGAGATACCCGGCGATCTCGGCCCGGGCCGCGCCGTCGCCGACCGCGATCAGGCGCCATGGCCGGTCGAGCAGGCCGCCGAGCGCCGTCGCCAGCACCCGGTAGGAGGTGGCCTTCGCCCCCGGCCGCATCATGCCGACCGCCAGCAGCCACGGCTCCGCCGAAGGCAGGGCGAGCGCGGCCGCGACCCCGGCGCGGGCCGGAACTCTGGGCGGCGGTGGCATCGGATCGAGAAACGGGCGCAGCCGCTCGTAGCGGCCGAGCGGGCCGAGCG
>CAYNFA010000764.1:0-2298 GCA_964396345.1 uncultured Thalassobaculum sp. | reverse complement strand
CGAGCCCGGCGGACCGATGATCAGATACCAGGGCAGATCATAGAGCTGGCCCCCGGAAGACGAACTGTCCTTGAGGGCGGTCATGGCGTCCTCGAATCGCTGGCGCAGAACCTCCAGTTCATCGTCCGACGTGCCGTCGGTCATGGCGGTCAGGGATTGGCTGTTCGTCAGGTTCTCGATCATCTTCCGGTTGAGGCGCCGTACACGCCAGTACCGGAGCATCTCGAGGCCTACCAGCAGCGCCACCACCCCGCCGATCGCTGCCACCCTGGCGCCCACTGTCTTAAGCGGACTACCGCCCATGACCTCGATCTTCGGCCCTACGAACCAGACAAGCGCCGCCAGCGCGGCCAAGCCGACAAGGATCATGGTCGTGCGGCTGAAGAACACCCGACCAAGGAAGGAGGCGACACCCATGTCGGTACCTAGGATCCGGAGGCGAGGGGCACGAGGGCGTTCACTTTGTCGACCGCCGGGCCTTTGATCTGGTGCTGACGGACGTCGAACCAGGTGAACATGCCGAGGATGACGATGCCGGTCACCGCGAACACCACCCACATCGGCAGCCGGTTGCGGATTCCGCGACCGGTCTTGACGCCCTCCCAGTCGACGCTGAGGGGCTTTGGTGTGACGCTGCGCTGCCGCCCGATCTCACGGTGCAGTTCGTTGCGCAGGTCCTCGATCTCGGCGCGTCCGTTCTCCATGACGCGGTAGCGGCCCTCGAACCCGAGCGCCAGTGTGAGAGCGATCAATTGGTTCACGTCGAGATTGCGGGCCGGATCCAGCCGCAGCCGCTGCAGCAGCACGAATACTTTCTCCCCGCCCCAGGTCTCGTTCTGGAAGATCGACAGCAGGCTGCGCTGGCTCCAGACGCTCTCGCCGCCCCAGGGCGTCAGCAGGACGGTCTCGTCAAGGGCCGAGCACAGCACGTAGCGCGCTGTCAACACATGATCGCCGATACAGCCGGCCGCCGTGGCGCGCTGCTCGAAGCGCTGTATCTCCTCGACGACCTGCCGCTGCAGGCCGGCGACGTCGGGATGCTCGGTCATTGCCGACAGTTCCACCATCAGGTCGAACAGGGTGCCGGCGGCGGTGATCAGCGGATTCTGGGGATAGGCCTTGGCCGATTGATAGGATTTGAGGTCAATGGGTCCGGCCGGGACGCCGCCGCCGCCGATTTTGGCGCGGATCCCGCCCGGCAGCCCCGCCGGAGTCAGAGGGCGGCGGGATGCTCCCGGCCGGGTCTGAACGACCGTCGGATCCTCGTCGACAGCAATGGGCGGGCGCACCGGTCAGTCCTCCCGAATGGCCCAGAATTCCAGCCGAAGGCCCGGATACTCGCCGGCGACATGAAACGCGAACGAGGCTGATCCGGTTAGCTTCGACCAGAGATCGGCACGCTTGTCCAACTCGAAGTACGCCGTATCGCTGTGGTAGGGGATCTCGCGCGGCGCTACCGGAAGCGCCCGCAGCCCGATGCCGGGCAGCTGCAGGTTCACCAGGTTCCGGATTTCCTCGACCGGGCCGATCTTCACCTGGTTCGGGAAGTCTCGCAGGATGTCCGCGCTGTTGACGCTGGCCTTGACCGCCAGCACGAACCGAGCCTGACGCAGCAGCGCCTGGTCGGCGATGATCGAGATGTAGACGCCGTATTTGCGGGCTTCGATCAGCAACTGCATCGCCGAGCGCTCGGTGACGACGCTGAGCGATTGCCTGATGTGCTGAAGCAACGGCGGAAAGCAGGTGTCGAGGGCATCGTGGACGTAGGGCGGGAATGCCGGCGGCCGGCGCGCACCGTCGAAGGTCGACAACTCCCCCGCCAGTTGCAGCGCCGCGGCGTAGACTTGGTCCGGATGCAGCGGCCGGGTCGCGGCGTAGTGCTCGAAAAGAGGCTCGAAGCGGTTCACCAACTGCAGCAGAAGGAAATCGGTCAGGGTGGAGACCCCGTCGGCGCGGGCTGGGTCGACCATCGCCGCCAGCGCCTCACCCCGCCGCCGGAGCAGGGACACGATTTCGCCGATGAAACGTCCGAAGCCAGCCTGCGCGCCGCAATCCAGGGCAGGGGGGAGGTATTCCTCGTCGAGAACCACGGCGCCGTCGGGGGTGCGCTCGGCGACCCGGGTGACTGGCAGCAGGACGAGATCGTCGACCGGCTCGCCTTCAAGCACCAGCCGCAGGTTGGGCACGGCGACCTGGACCTCGATCTCCCCGGATGATCGCTCGGTGCTGTTGCGCAGGTTCCGCGCTGCCGCCTGGAACCGCGGGTTGATGCGCCCGTCCTTGCCGGGATCGATCTCC
>CAYNFA010000763.1:0-2314 GCA_964396345.1 uncultured Thalassobaculum sp. | reverse complement strand
TCTCGTTGCCGGCGTTCCAGGGCGGCACGCTGATCACGATCCTGTTCTTCATGTTCATGCAGGACCCGGTGCTCGGGCTGGCGGCGATCGCGCTATACCCGATCCAGGCCTACGTGATCCCGAAACTGCAGCGCCAGGTGAACCTGCTCGCCAAGGAGCGGGTGCGCACCGTGCGCGCGCTGTCCGACAAGCTCGGCGAGAGCGTGTCCGGGGTGCAGGAAATACACGCCAACGACGCCGCCCGCTTGATGCTGGCGCGGTTCTCGCAGCGCCTGGGCCGGATCTACGAGATCCGCTTCGAGATCTACAAGAAGAAGTTCTTCATCAAGTTTCTGAACAACTTCCTGGCTCAGATCACGCCGTTTTTCTTCTACGCCATCGGCGGCTACCTGGTGGTGCGCGGCGATTTGTCGCTGGGCGCGATGGTGGCGGTGCTGGCCGCCTACAAGGACCTGTCGGCACCCTGGAAGGAATTGCTCGGCTACTACGAGCGCAAGGAAGACGCCCGGATCAAGTACGAGCAGGTGATTGAGCAGTTCGACGCGCCCGGCAGCCTGGACCCGGCGCATCAGTCCACCGACGGCGACGACACCAAGGGCGAGCCGGCGGGCTACCGGTCGTCCAATCTCGGGGTGGTCGACGACGACGGCGACATCCAGCTCGACGGCATCAACCTGCGCATCGAAGCCGGCGAGCGCGTGGCCCTGCTCGGTCCGACCAACGGCGGCAAGGAGGCGCTCACCCTGGTTCTGGCCCGGTTGGCGTCACCGACCTCCGGCAGTCTGGCCTTCGCCGGCCGCGACATCACCACCTTGCCGGAGGCGGTCACCGGCCGCCGCATCGGCTATGTCGGGCCGTCGGCGTTCGTGTTCTCGACCACGATCCGCGAGAACCTCCTGTTGGGTGCCATGCACCGCCCGCTGGCAACCCCGCAGCGCGACGAGACCGAGCAGGCCCAGGCCAGGCGGTTCGTCGCCGACGCCACCGTGTCCGGCAATTCCACCGACGACCCGCTGGCCGACTGGGTCGACTACGAAGCGATCGGGGTGGCGGACGGCCCCGCGCTGTCGGACCGGCTGGTGGAGCTTCTCGAGGTCGTCGATCTCCAGGAGGACTGCTATCAGCTCGGGTTGCGCGGCGCGCTCGACCCGGAAGGCCGGCCGGAGGCTGCGGCCCGCCTTCTTGAGGCGCGGACCGGGTTCGCCGAGCGCCTGGCCGGCGACCCCGCGTTCGAGGCGCTGGTCGAGCCGTTCTCGGCCGACCGCTACAACGCCAACGCCTCGGTCGCCGAGAACCTGCTGTTCGGCACCCCGGTCGACGGCACCTTCGCGGCCGACACCATCGCCGCCGACCCGTACGTCCGGCGCATCCTCGACACCGTCGGCCTGACCAGGGACTTCCTGACCATGGGCCGCGACATGGCGGCGACCATGGTCGAGCTGTTCGCGGAACTGCCGGCCGACCACGAGTTCTTTGCCCAGTTCAGCTTCATCTCGCCCGACGACCTGCCGGAGTTTCAGGCGCTGGTCAGCCGCGCCGACCGCGGCGGCATCGACGCCCTGGCCGAGGAAGACAGGACGCGGCTGCTGTCGCTGCCGTTCAAGCTGATCGCCGCCCGCCACCGCCTGGGGCTGCTCGACGACGCCATGAAGCAGCGCATCCTCGAAGCCCGCCGAGCGTTCGCCGACAACCTGCCGGCGGAACTCGCGGGATCGGTCGCGTTCTTCTCGGTCGATGCCTACAACGCCGCCGCCTCGGTCCAGGACAACGTGCTGTTCGGCAAGATCGCCTATGGCCAGGCCGACGCCGCGGCCCGGGTCGGAACGGTGATCTTGGAGGTGCTCGACAGCCTGGATTTGCGCTCGACGGTGATCGAGGTCGGGCTGGATTTCCAGGTCGGGATCGGCGGCTCGCGGCTGACCGCCGCGCAGCGCCAGAAGATCGGCATCGCACGCGTCCTCCTGCGCCGGCCGGACGTGCTGGTGCTCAACGACGCCGCCGGCGCCATCGATTCCGGCGCCCAGGGACGGGTGATGGACCGGGTGCTCGGCGACGCCGAGGACCGGACCGTGGTCTGGGCGATGCAACGCGCCGACCTGGCGCGGCGTTTCAGGCGTGTGGTGGTCCTGCGCGGCAGCCGGATCGTCGAGGACGGGGCCCCGGACGCCCTGGACCGCGACGGGTCGGCGTTCCGTGCCGCGGCCGGCGACGAGTAGTCGGCGAGGGGAGAGCGATGAGCATCAACCAGGAAGTCGAACTCCTGCGGAACATCCCGCTGTTCGCCAAGATCGAGGCCTCGAAGCTGAAGCTGCTT
>CAYNFA010000762.1:0-2316 GCA_964396345.1 uncultured Thalassobaculum sp. | reverse complement strand
GCGCGACCAACTGACCACCAGCCTCGACATCGCTGGCCAGATGCTTGCGGTTCTCGTTCAGCAGAACTCGATCCCCCAGATCGCCAGCCTGGGCCCGCGCGACATCCTGATACAGCCCGACCTGGCCACCCTCACCTCCACCGACTTCGACCGTATCCTCGAGATGATCCCGCCGGGCGAGGCGGCCGCCCGCGCCCTGGAGCAGCGGTTGCGGGCGTTGTCGCTGGACGCGCCAACCTATCTTGCCCTTATCGAGACGCGCGGGCGCGAACAGGTCGAGGCCCCCGTGATCGAATTCATCGAGCTCGACAACCGGACCAAGCTCGCCGACCGGCGCCTTCTGGCCGGCATCCGCCAGGAGCTGGGCAAGCCGCTCGACGTAAAGCAGATCGAGGAGGACTTCACCCAGCTCTACGGGTCCGGGCTGTTCGAGCAGATCGACTACAGCCTTGCCGACCGCAACGGCCAAAGCGGGCTGGTCGTGGTCGCGACCGAGAAGAGTTGGGCCAAGGACTACTTCCGGCTCGGACTGGCGCTGGAGAGCGATGTCGACGGCGAGAGCACTTACATGCTGGGCTTCGGCCTGACGCTGACCGCCCTCAACTCGTTCGGGGCGGAGTCGCGCAACGAGGTGGCAATCGGCGACACCCAGCGCCTGACCTCGCAGTTCTACCAACCGCTGCAGCCCGGGACGGGGTTCTACGCTCTCCCGTCGGTCTCCTACACGCGATCCGACGTGCGGGTGAACGGCAGCGACGGAACCGCGAGCGATTTCCGCACGACCCGCGGCGAGGTCTCCGCCAGTATCGGTTACGAGTGGGGCAGCGCCCTCGACACACGCGTCGGGCTGCGCTTCGGCCTCGGAGAGACCGACCGCCTGACTGGAAGCGGAGGCAGCACCGGCTCGTTCAACATCGGCTCGGCCGACGCAAGGCTGATCTACGACACCCTCGACAACGTGAGCTTCCCCAACGACGGAACCCTGCTCCGGGCCAACCTCGGCGCGTCGCAGACCGCCCTCGGGGCCGACAGCAACTACACCAAGTTCGACGTGGCCGCGGCGCACGCCCTGACCTGGGAGGCCAACACCCTGGTGTTCGGCGCCGGCGGCGGCACGGCGCTGAGCGGCCAGTTGCCGACTTACGACCGGCTCCAGGCGGGGGGGCTGTTCAACCTGTCCGGCTATTCCCGCAACGAGCTGTCGACCGAGAACCTGCTGCGCGGCAACCTGATCTACATGCGCCGACTCAGCCGACGGTCACCGCTGTTCTTCGACCTGCCGCTGTACGCTGGCGCGTCGTTCGAGACCGCCCGCCTCGACAGCGCCGCCGGCCAGGACGACATGGCCCGCAGCGCCTACGGCAGCAGCGCCTTCCTCGGGGCCGACACCCCGCTCGGCGCCGGGTATCTGGCGATCGGCCAGGGCGACGGCGGCCGGACCGCCGGCTACCTGTACTTCGGGAAGCTGTTCTGAGACGGCGGGGGACGGCCAGCGCTTCGGTGGCCGTCCCCCGATCTCCCTGTCGCCTACCAGGGTATCTCGTCGCCGCGATGGTCATAGAAGCCGCCCGACTGCTCCGGACCCAGGGCTTCGATGACGGCCAGCAACCGCTCGGCGGCCAAGGCCGGCGCCTGCACTTCCAGCCCGTCCTTGGCAAACCGCGACGACAGGCCAGTGGCGACCGTGCCGGGATGCAGGGCTACGCAGATCGCCGTCGGCCGGCGGCGCCGAAGCTCGATCGCCGCCGTGCGCACCAGCTGGTTCAGCGCCGCCTTGGATGCCCGGTAGCCGTACCAGCCGCCGAGCCGGTTGTCGGCGATGCTGCCCACCCGCGCCGACAGGGTTGCGAACACCGCCCGGCCGGCGCGGGGCAGCAGCGGCAGCACGTGCTTCATGATGATCGCCGGTCCGATGGCGTTGATCGCGAACGACCGGGCCAGCGCCGTCGGATCCAGTTCCCCCCAGGTCTTCTCCGGACCCTGCGCCGCGTCATGCAGGAATCCGGTCGCGTCCACCACGAGGCGCAGGTCCCCGGTCGCCGCCGCGAGCGCGGCGGCGCGCGCGACGCTCGGCTCATCGAGTAGATCGAAGGCGGGCTCACCGGCACGGCTGAAGCCGATCACGGATTCGAACCGGCCGTCGGCCCGCAGCCGATCGATCAACGCCCCGCCGATGCCGCCGCCGGCACCGAACACCACCGCCACGCCGTCGGCCCCGGCACCGCCAGGATCACGGGTCATCGGGGTCCCTCCTGATTACCACCGGGCCCGGCGCCGAGCACGGCCAGGTCGTAGAGGCCCTCGTCGGGCATGGTG
>CAYNFA010000761.1:0-2323 GCA_964396345.1 uncultured Thalassobaculum sp. | reverse complement strand
CGCTCCAACCGGAGACCCGGCTCATGCCCGACACACTCGGTTTCGACCGCACCGCCCTGCCGCCGCAATTTTGCAACCTTGACCGCCTCTGGCACGCGATGGAGGCCCGCGGCCTTGACGGAATTATCGCCACGAAATCGTATAATGTATTTTATCTCAGTGGGTTCAATCCGATTGCTCACAAAGCAGATGAACCAAGGCCGTACGCGGTGGTGCTGTCCCGCCACGCGCCGGACCACCCGATCCTGGTGGTCGCCGACTACTATCTCGCCAGTTTCCTCGGGCAGCCGAGCTGGGTCGAGGACATCCGGCCCTACCGCGCAGTGATGATGCCGCTCGACCTGCCGGCCAAGCGCTCCGACATTGACCGTTTCATCCCCGAATCCGGCAAGGGCGTCGGCTGGGTCGACCGGGCGCGGGAGAGCTACGGGTTCGGGATGCGCGACCTGCTCAAGAAGGCGGTGGCCGACCTCGGGCTCGGCTCTGGCCGGGTCGCCTTCGACGATGTCGGCTTCGGCCTCAGGCTCGGGCTTGACGGCGTCGATGTCGTCGACGGCTACGATCCTCTGATGTTCGCCCGCTCGGTCAAGACCGAGACCGAGATGCGGCTCCTGGAGCGCTCGACCCGGCTCAACGAGGCGGCGATCCTGAAGACGGTCGGGTCTTGGCAGGACGGCGCCACCTGGCGCGATCTCAACCGCGCCTACGCCATGGCGGTCACGGAACTCGGCGGCTTCGTGCACGATCCGGGCGGCATGGTCTGGGGCCACCCGCGCGGCGCCGATGCCGCGCTCATGCTTCAGACCGGACTTGAGACCCATGAGGTAACTCGTGGAACTCACGTCATGTTCGACTGCCATGGCACCATCGACCAGTACTGCTGGGACGGCGGCAAGACCTGGGTGGTCGGAGGCGAGCCCGAGGGCGGCGCGCGCAAATTCGCGAACGCCACCGCCGAGGTCGCCACCGATCTGCTCGATGCCATGCGGCCGGGCGCCAAGGTATCCGAGCTGCAGGCGCGGGCCCGATCGATCTATCGCAAGGCCGGCGTACCGGACCCCGATTCCGCGGTGATCTTCTTCCACGGCCTTGGCCTGTCGCACATGGACCTCGAGCAGACCACCGCCGACGGGCATCCGAACGGCGACTGGAGGATCGAGGCCGGCATGGTCGTGCCGTTCCACCTGCTCTACCCGGGCGGCGAGCACGAGCGCATGTGGCTGGAAGACGTGGTGGCGATCGGCCCCGATGGCGGCCGTCCGCTGTTTTCCTGGGGGTTCCAGCCGCTGACCGGGTAACCGGGCCTCTGGCTGCGGCGCGACGCTACCGGCGGTGGCGCGAATCACCGACACTGCCGCCATGACCGTCGACCTGCCCGGCCATGGCCTCCTGTTCGCGCTCCGCCTCGACGGCCGGGGCGGCGCGTCGGCGGTCACGCCGGAGGACGTCGAGGTCGGGGGCGCCCTCTGGCTGCACCTCGACCGCGCCGATCCCGAGGTGCAGCGCTGGCTGATGGCGCGGGACGACGTTCCCCCGGCGTTGGCGCGAGCGCTCCTCGAGGAGGACACCAGGCCGCGCTGCGTGGTCCGTCCCGATGGCGTCCTGCTGATCCTGCGCGGCGTCAACCTCGATCCGGAGGCCGGACACGAGGAGACCATCGCGGTCCGGATGTGGGTGACAGCCGACCGGGTACTGACGCTGCGGCGCTACCGGACCATGGCGGTGACCGATCTTCGCGAGGCGCTGGAGCGCGGCGAGGGGCCGACGAGCGTGTCCGACCTGGTGCTGCGGATCGTCGAGCGGCTGACCGCGCGCATGGCGCCGGAAATCGACCTAATGGAGAAGGCGCTGGACGCGCTGGAGATCGCCTCGCTCGGCGACGGCAGCGCCGTCGACCGATCGCGGCTGGCGGTGATCCGACGGCGCACCCTGGTGCTGCATCGCTATCTGGCGCCGCAGCGTGAGGCCCTGGTGGAGTTCCGCCACCACGCCGGCCAGCGTCTCGCCGACCTGGACCCCATGGACTTCCAGGAGACTGTCGAGCGGGTAACCCGGCTGGTCGAGGATCTGGATGCGCTGCGGTCGCGCGCCGCGATCGTCGAGGACGGATTGGCGATCAAGGTCGCCGAGCGCATGAACCGCAACATGTACTGGCTGTCGATCGTCGCCACCGTGTTCCTGCCGATCGGCTTCATCACCGGACTGCTCGGCGTCAACGTCGGCGGCATTCCGGGGACGGACGATCCCTGGGCGTTCGCCGCGCTGGTCGGGGTTCTGGTCGTGCTGATCGGCTTCGAGGTCTGGGTGATGCGGCGGATGAGGC
>CAYNFA010000760.1:0-2323 GCA_964396345.1 uncultured Thalassobaculum sp. | reverse complement strand
CGGGCTGACCACCGTGATCATCGCGATCACCGTCCCGGAGATACCGCGTGTGGTGCGGCTGGTCCGCTCGATCGTGCTGTCGATCCGCGAGGAGCCCTATGTCGAGGCGGCGATCTCGGTCGGGACGCGGCTGGTGCCGATCCTGTACCGCCACGTGCTGCCGAACACCCTGGCCCCGCTGCTGGTCCAGGGCACCTATGTCTGCGCCTCGGCGATCCTGCTGGAGGCGCTGTTGAGCTTCCTCGGCATCGGCATTCCGCCGGAAACGCCGACCTGGGGCAACATCATGGCCGAGGGCCGGGTGCTGTTTCAGGTGTTCCCGCACAACATCCTGTTCCCGGGCGTGTTCCTGGCGCTGACCATCCTGGCGGTGAACCTGCTGGGCGACGGATTGCGCGACACGCTCGATCCTCGCATGGCGAAGCGTTTCTGAGGGGGATCGGGGTGGGAACTGCCGCGACGACGAGCCGCCCGATCCTGGAGATCGAGGGGCTCACCATCAAGCTGCCGAAGGGCGCGGATCGGGCGAACGCGATCGAAGATGTGTCGATTACCGTCGGGCGCGGCGAGATCGTCTGCCTGGTCGGTGAATCCGGCTCCGGCAAGTCGGTCAGCGCGTTCTCGGTGATGGGCCTGTTGCCGAGCCGAGACATGGCGCCGGTCGCCGGATCGATCCGGCTCGAAGGCGAGGAACTGATCGGAATCGACGAAGCCCGCCTGCGCGCCCTGCGCGGCGCCCGGATGTCGATGATCTTCCAGGAGCCGATGACGGCCCTGAACCCGACCATGACCTGCGGCGCCCAGATCGAGGAGGTCCTGACCACACACACCGACCATGGCCCGGAGGAGCGCCAGAAGCGAATCCTGACGATCCTGGATCAGGTCCAACTGCCGGACCCGCCGCGGATGGCGGCCTCGTACCCGCACCAGCTCTCGGGCGGCCAGCGCCAGCGCATCATGATAGCGATGGCGCTGGTGCTGGAGCCGGTGCTGCTGATCGCGGACGAGCCCACGACTGCCCTCGACGTCACGACCCAGGCGCAGATCCTTAAACTTATCAAAGAGATCCAGGCGACCCACGACACCGCCGTACTGTTCATCACCCACGACTTCGGGGTGGTCGCCGACATCGCCGACCGGGTCGCGGTGATGCAGTGGGGCAAGGTCGTCGAGCAGGGTGCCGCCGACACTATCCTACGCCGCCCGACCCATCCCTATACCCGCATGCTGATCGGAGCGGTACCGAGCTTCACGCCGCGGGCACGCCCGCGGGATTCGGCGGCACCGGTGGTGCTGGCCACCGAAGGGCTCTCCAAGACCTACGCCGGCGGCGGGTTCTTCCAGAAGGCCCGGCCGGTCCGCGCCGCGGAAGCCGTCACGGTCGAAATCCGCAAGGGCGAGACCCTAGGCATCGTCGGCGAATCCGGTTCCGGCAAGTCGACGGTGGCGCGCTGCATAGCCCGGCTGATCGACCCGAGCGAAGGCCACGTCTACGTTCACGGCGATGACATCGCCCACGCCTCGATGTCCCGGCTGCGCCTGCTGCGCCGACGGGTGCAGATCGTGTTCCAGGATCCCTACCGATCGCTGAACCCCCGGCGCTCGGTCGGAGCGTCGATCGTCGAAGGGCCGATGAACTACGGCACCAGCCGGGCTGACGCCGTGGCGCGGGCGCGCGAGCTGATGACCCTGGTCCGCCTCGATCCCGGCAGCCTTGACCGCTACCCGCACCAGTTCTCGGGCGGCCAGCGTCAGCGCATCTGCATCGCCCGCGCGCTGGCGATGGAGCCTGACCTGCTGATCGCCGACGAAGCGGTGTCGGCGCTCGACGTCTCGGTGCAGGCCCAGGTGCTGGAGTTGCTCGACGACATCCGCCAGCGCCTCGACCTCGCCATGCTGTTCATCACCCACGACCTGCGGGTCGCCGCCCAGGTCTGCGACACCGTCGCCGTCATGCACCAGGGCAAGGTGGTGGAGTACGGAACCGCAGCCGAAGTGTTCGGCGACCCGCAGCACGACTACACGCGGTCGCTGTTCGCCGCCGCCCCGGGGCGTGGCTTCGCGTTCGGTGGAGCGGCGGCGTGACCGCGGGTCATGCAAGGATCTCCGCATGATGGAACGCGCCAACGCCCCCCCCAGCGTTACGTTCCTGTCCGTGGACATAGTGCGGTCCAAGCAGTTGAAGACCGTCTATATCCAGCGCCAGCAGTCCTGGCTGCCGCTGTTCAGGGACCTGTTCGTCACGTTCCCCCTGATCCTGGTCGGCAAGGTGGCCTTTCGCTTCGACGATCAGCACACCATTCCGGAGTACCGCGTCTGGAAG
>CAYNFA010000759.1:0-2324 GCA_964396345.1 uncultured Thalassobaculum sp. | reverse complement strand
CGCGTGAAGCGCCGGTGCATCCACTCGATCTGGTCGGCAAAGATATTCGGCGTCGACATCTCGACGGTCGAGGGCAGGTTGATGATGATTTTCTGGTCGGTTACCGGGAACCACACATCCATTACCGCCTCGCAGACATCGAGGGCGTAGTCGAGCTCGGTGCCGGTGAAGCTCTCCGGCGAATACTGCAGCTGGACCTTGCTGTCCTTGAGCCGGTCGAGGCGAGCCTTCACCATCCTGGCGCCGTCGATCGCCATCTGCTTGACGCCGGCCTGGTCCTGCTGGAAGACCACCCGGCGTTGCAGCTCCGAGGTCGAGTTGTAGAGGCGGATGATGACGTTGCGGGCACCCGACAGGCTGTCGACGGTGCGGTCGACGAGATGCTCGCGCGCCTGGGTCAGCACCTGGATCGTGACGTCGTCCGGGATCAGGTCCTTCTCGATCAGCTCGCGTACGAAGTTGAAGTCGGTGTCGGACGCCGATGGGAAGCCGACCTCGATCTCCTTGAAGCCCATTCTTACCAGAGTGTCGAACATCCGCAGCTTGCGCGGCCCGTCCATCGGATCGACCAGCGCCTGGTTGCCGTCGCGCAGGTCGACCGAGCACCAGATCGGCGCGCGGTCGATGATCTTGCCGGGCCAGGTGCGGTCAGGCAGGGCGATCGGGGCGTAGGGCCGGTACTTGTGGATCGCGTCAACGTTCATGGAAGTCTCCTGTCGCGCGCCCCGCTCCGGTTCAGGCGGGCGCGTCACGTCGTGCGGTGGTGTCGATGCGGCGCGTGCTGGCCATCCGATCGCCCCGGGCCGGACCATAGCCCGCTGGAACCAGGGGCCCGCGCGCCGCGTTAAGCGACCGGTAACAACCTGGAGAAGCGGGGGTGATCGACGTGCCGACAGTCATCGGCGAGGGAACCTCTGGGTTGCACGCGAAGGGCGAACGAATACTTCCCGGTCTCTCGTCAGAGAGCCGGGTCCGTAAGTCGCAGGCCGAGCGTCCAGGTTCCGCACATCATGGGACCGATTTGAGCCACAACCCCGCCGCCGGGTCAAGCCTTCGCGGGCCCGGACGTCAGGGCGAGGCAGCGGTTCACGGCTTACGGCGCGCGTGCCGTTGCGGCATAGTGCGCTGATGAACCAGCCCCATCCGATCCGTCGCCGCATGCTGGCCTTGCTCGCCGCTGCCCTGCTGGTTTCGCCCTTGACGGTGCGGGCCGAGGAGCCGACCGCCGGCCAGCGGGTCAAGCCCCAGTCCGAACGGCCGGTCTGGACCCTAACCCTCGAGAACGACTTGACCAACGACACCGACCGTTACTTCACCAACGGTATACGGGTGTCCCGGACCAGCGCCATCGACGACGTGCCGAAGGCGGTCGTCGACGCCGCCCGGCCGATCGTGGGCACCCTTGGCTCGGTGCGCTGGTCGGTCGGCGTCGGCCAGAACATGTACACGCCCTCCGACATCTCCCAGAAGACTCCAGACCCCGACGACCAGCCCTACGCGGCCTGGCTGTACGGCAGCGTCGGCGTCCTGAACGATCTCGCCCTGGAGGATGGCAGGCGAACCCAGACCAGCGTCCAGCTGTCGCTGGGAGTGGTCGGCCCGTCGGCGCTCGGCGAGGAGGCCCAGACGCTGGTTCACGATATCATCAACTCGCCGACCCCGGAGGGCTGGGACCACCAACTGCATGACGAGCCGGCGATCCTGCTGAACGTCGAGCGCCGCTGGGTGGTACCGTCGGAGCGGGTGTTCGGCAACCTTCGCGGCGACGCCTCACCGCATGTCGGGGTGGCGCTCGGCAACGTCTTCACCCACGCCGCGGCCGGCCTGACGATTCGCTTTGGCGAGCCGCCGGAGTTCGACTACGGCCCACCCCGCCTGCAGCCGCAAACCCCCGGATCGCAGTTTTTTGCGCCGCCGGGCGAGGTCGAGGGGGCGTTCGGCTGGTATGTCTTCGCCGGCGCCGAGGCCCGCGCGGTGGCCCGCAACATCTTTCTCGACGGCAACACCTTCCGCGACAGCCCGAGCGTCGACAAGGAATTGCTGGTCGGCGACCTGTCGGCCGGAGTGGTCTTCACCTTCGGCGACCTGCGATTGTCCTACGTGCAAGTGCTGCGGACCAAGGAGTTCGAGGGTCAGGACGAGGCCAGCCTGTTCGGCGCCTTCAGCGCCGGCTACCGGTTCTGACGCGGCGGCGTTACGCGGCTTGCAGAAACTCCACGACGGCGGCGTCGAACAGCGCCTCCTGCTCGATGTTCGCGAGGTGCGCGGCTTCCGGCAGCACCGTCAGCCGGGAGCCGGCGATGCGCTCCTGGATCTCCCGGGCC
>CAYNFA010000758.1:0-2335 GCA_964396345.1 uncultured Thalassobaculum sp. | reverse complement strand
TCCACTTATCCGACGCCGAATCCCGTCCGAACGACCCCGGCCACCGCTGTCGTCGACGATCAGGACCACCCATGGCGTCTGCATGAGGGCGGCCACCGGACCGCCGATGTCCTCAATGATCTGAACCCGTTCCTGACTGGTCATCACCGAGTGCTCGCGAAGTTGCAGAACGCAAATAAGCCCCCCACGGCCTCGGCCGATAGCTGTGGTTTACCCTGACCCCGCGGTCGGTCAGTGGGGACAACCAGGTCGTCGCCTGGGGTATCGGCCGATTGGTAGATCGAATGACGGAGCCGGTGGCCCGCGCCTCGGCGTCGGAGCGGCTGACGGCGAAGGCAAACCGGGTGGGCTATCGGAGGCTGGCGTCGAGCACCCGGTCGGTGGTGGCGTCGTCGAGAAGCGTGCCGAACATCAGCAGCCGGCGGCGGCCGTCGCCGAGGTCGTGGCGCGGGACGCCGTGGAACGACCAGGGTCCATTGACGTAGGCCAGCAGGCGGTTGTCGCGCCACTCGACGTCCTTCGCCTCGCGCAGGAAGCGATCGCGGACGGCGGGCGGTATCGGGTGGTTCGAGGGCCAGGCGAAGCCGAGCGAGCGGTACAGCATGGTGCCGCGGAGCGGCTCCGGCGTCCGCTGGTCGGGATCGTCCAGGTACAGGAAGCCGTTGATCACCACCCGGGCGTGATCGACATGCGGCACCAGGTCGACCACCCCGTTGTACTGGGCGAGCATGGAGTCAAACTCGAGGTACTCGTGTTCGCCGAGCCGGCGGCGCCAGTCGGCTCCGAGCAGCGGGCGGTACTTGTCGGAAAGATAGCGATGCAGCCGGCCGCGGGCGGCCCGCGCCGCCCGCATCGACAGATGCTGGAGGGCGATCCAGAACGTCCGGTCGGCGCCGGTCGAGACACGCCCGATCGCCGATACCTTGACTTCGGCGCGCTGGCTGTAGTTGGTCGGCCGCAGCCGCGCGGGATCCGGCCAACGGGCGTCCAGCGCCCGACGGATCATCGGGTGCAGCACGTCGTCGATGACGATGTGCGGAAACGGGCTGGTCTGCACCCGTGTCCGGGCGATGCGCGCTTCGAGGTCGGCGGCCAGCTCCTTGATGTCGAGCTGTACGGTCGTCGGCATGGTGCTGTCGGGCATGGGATTCCGCGGTCCGGGATGATCTCCCGTGTACGCGCGGAACGGCGATCCTATCCCGGCACTGCCAACGCCGGGTCAGATCACCTTGCCGGGATTGAGAATGCCCTTGGGGTCGAGAGCCGCCTTCAGGGTTCGCATCAGGTCGAGCGAGACCTCATCCTTGTAGTGCGCCAATTCCTCGCGCTTGAGGCGGCCGATCCCGTGCTCGGCGCTGATCGACCCGCCCATCTCGACCACCGTGTCGTGGACCGCGCGGTTGAAGCGCTCCCATTTCGCCAGGAACGCCTTGCCGTCGCTGCCCTCGGGAGCCTGCAGATTGTAGTGCAGGTTGCCGTCGCCGACGTGGCCGAACCCGACCAGCCGGACGGTGTCGTCGACCGCCGTCACCCGCTCGAACGCCATCGTGTAGAACTCGGCGATGCGCGAGACCGGCACCGATACGTCGTGCTTGATCGAGGCACCCTCGAGCTTCTGCGCTTCGGACGCGTTCTCCCGCAGCTTCCAGAACTCCTGGCGCTGCGCCTCCGACTGCGAGATGGCGGCGTCCAGGACCAGGCCGTCCTCGAACGCCGATTCCAGGATCGCCTCCAGCCTGGCCGCGAGGTCGGTGGCGCCGCTCGCGGTCGAGACCAGCTCCAGCAGGACGTACTGCTCGTAGCGCGTCGGCAACGGGTCGTGGGTGTCCGGGAAGTGCTTCAGCACGAGATCCATGACCAGCCGCGGCATGAACTCGAAGGTCTCCACTGCGTCACCGCTTTCCGCCCGGGCGCGGGCGAGCAGGGTGACGGCCGAGGCGATGTCCGGCACCGCGCAGAAGGCGCTGCGGACGTCGGTCGGCTTCGGGAACAGCTTCAGAACCGCCGCGGTGATGATCCCGAGGGTGCCTTCGGCGCCGAGGAACAGCTGCTTCAGGTCGTAGCCGGTGTTGTCCTTGCGCAGACCGCGCAGGCCATTCCAGATCCGCCCGTCCGGCAGCACCACCTCGAGCCCGAGCACCAGTTCGCGGGCGTTGCCGTATTTCAGGACGTTGGTGCCGCCGGCGTTGGTCGACAGGTTGCCGCCGATCACGCAGCTGCCCTCGGCCGCCAGCGACAACGGGAAGTAGCGGTCGGCGTCGGCGGCGCGGGCCTGCACGTCGGCCAGCACGCAGCCGGCCTCCACCGTGATGGTGTGGTTGGCGGCGTCGAGGTC
>CAYNFA010000757.1:1107-2336 GCA_964396345.1 uncultured Thalassobaculum sp. | reverse complement strand
GGGGGGGGGGGGGCAGCCGTGCGCACGACCATCGAGTGGACTAACCTGGAGGAGGCGCGCGAGATCATCGATCTCGGCACGCTCCTGACCGACCCGTCGGCGCCCTACATCGCCAACACCACCCGCAACCTGCAGTTCAACCAGTCGCACTTCATCGCCTCGCCGGACGCACCCGACGGCGTCACCACTTACGTGGCGACGTCCGACGGCTACAGCTGGGCGGCGATGCCGAAGGCGATCAGCGCGAATGTGGCCGTACACCGCGGCCGACTATTCCGGGCTCTCGGCCACCAGCACCTATTACGCCGGCAACCTGGTGACCACGCCCGCCGCCGGGGTCGTCAAGGTGACCGCCAACTACAAGGCCCAGGCCTCGAGACGTGAGCTTCCGGGAGCGCTCAGATGACCAGCATGACCATGCCGGAAGGGGCCGGGCGGACTGGGCGCCTTCTCGACATGCCCGGAATTTCGGGGGCCGGTCCACCATCGCATCCCGCGAGCGGCCACGGACCGGGCGTTCCCACGCGGCGGTCGATCGGCTATGCTGGAACCGTTCTTAAAGCGGGGCCGGCCCCGCCGCATTCGACCCGCTCCGACGCCGAGGGGACTCATCGTTCATGGCGATGCGTAAGCTTTCCGTTATCACAGGGCTGGCTATCGCCGTGGCGCTGGGGGCGGGGGTGTTCGCCCTCAACCGCTCGGACCGCCCCGTCACGCTCGCCCAGGCGGCGCCCAGCCCGGCGCGCGCCGGCGTCGCGGTCGAGACCATGGCGGTCGCCCAGGAGACGGTGGTCGAGGACATCCGGGCGTTCGGAACCCTGGTGGCCGACGAGTCAGTGGTGGTCTCGCCGGAGATCCCCGGCCGGGTGGCACGCTTCGGGTTCACCGAGGCCGAACGGGTCGAGGAAGGGTCCGTCCTGCTCGAACTGGATTCCCAGATCCTGAGCGCCGAACTCGCCAAGGCACGGTCCGACGTTTCCCTTGCCACCGCCAACCATGACCGCGCCCACACCCTGGCCCGTCAGGGCACCGGGACCTTGCGGGCCCGAGATGAAGCCGAGGCCGCGTTCCACTCCGCCCGGGCGAACCTTACGCTTGCCGAGGCGCGGCTGGCAGGCCAGTTGAAAGGCCACAGCATTCTGTCATGCCTCACTCTGGATGCGTTCGGCGAGGTCAGATTCAAACAGGATGCCGTGACCCCCGGCGGTGATAAGACCGGCGGCGAGCTT
>CAYNFA010000757.1:0-1097 GCA_964396345.1 uncultured Thalassobaculum sp. | reverse complement strand
CTGGCCAAGACCGTGATCACCGCGCCGTTCGCCGGGGTTGTCGGGTTCCGGTCGGTGAGCGTGGGCGCCTATGTCAGCCCGGGCGACCGCATCGTCGAACTGGCGCGCATCGACCCCCTCAAGGTCGATTTCCGGGTCTCCGAAGTGTACTTGCCGCATTTGCGCGCCGGGCTGCCGGTGCGCATGACGGTGGACGCCCGTCCGGGCGAGACGTTCACCGGCGAAATCGTCGCGGTCGATCCCATCGTCGACGTCGACGGCCGGGCGGTGCGCCTGCGGGCGCGGGTGAGCAACCCCGACGGGAACCTCTCTCCCGGCCTGTTCGCCCGCATCCGGATCGTCATCGAGGAGCGACCGCAAGCCATCCTGGTGCCGGAGGCGGCGCTGTTCCGCGACGGCGCCGATCTCTACGTCTACCGCCTCGACGGCAACCGGGCGGTGCGGACCAAGGTGGCGATCGGCCGGCGTCTGCCCGGGCGGGTCGAGGTGGTCGGCGGACTCGACGGCGACGCGGTGGTCGTAACGGCCGGCCAGCGCCAGCTGCGCGACGGCGCCGCGGTCGACATCGTCTCCGGGCCCGGCGGCGTCTGAGATGGGGAACTCGCTGGAGTTCTTCATCCGTCGGCCGGTGTTCGCAACCGTCGTCAGCCTGCTTCTGATCCTGATCGGCGCGGTCTCGTTCACCCGCCTGACGGTTCGCGAGTACCCGAACATCGACGCGCCGGTGGTCTCGGTGACCACCAACTACCCGGGCGCCAGCGCGCAGATCATCGAGAGCCAGGTCACCCAGGTCCTGGAAGCCTCGATCGCCGGGATCGAGGGCATCGAGATCCTGGAATCCACCAGCCGGCCCGAGAGCAGCCGGATCACCGTCCGCTTCCTGCTGAGCGCCGACGTCGACGTCGCCGCCAGCGACGTGCGCGATCGGGTGAGCCGGGTGCGCGGCCGACTCCCCGACGAGGTCGACGAACCGGTCATCGCCAAGGTCGAGGCCGACGCCCAGTCGATCGTCTTCATCGCCTTCACCAGCGACCGGCACAGCCCGATCGAGATCTCCGACTACGCCGACCGCTACATCCGCGACCGGCTGCAGAACC
>CAYNFA010000756.1:0-2336 GCA_964396345.1 uncultured Thalassobaculum sp. | reverse complement strand
CGCCGAGCACGTGCTGGGCCTGCCGCGATCGTTCTGACCCATCGGCGGATTGCGTCGGCGGGGGAACCAGGGGCGGGCTTGCGTTCTTGAGCGATCAGGCGACGCTCGGGTTGCGGGGGGGACGGTTCCGGCAACGCGATCGCCACAGCCATGGAGTGCGCCATCCTCGGTCCCATGAACCCGGTCAGTCTGCTCGCGGTCGAGACGGCGGTTCCACCCCACCGCGTCACCCGCGCCGAAGCCCAAGCCTTCGCTCGCTCCGTATACGCCGGGGCGCTGCCGGGCTACGGCGCCCTCGACCGGGTGTTCGAGACCAGCACGGTGGCGCAGCGCTGGCTGGCACGGCCGCTCGACTGGTACGGAGCAGGCCACGGCTGGTCGGACCGGGCGGCGGCATTCACGGAAACCGCCACCGCGCTGCTTCGCGAGGTCGGCGCACGCGCCATCTCCCGCGCCGGGCTGGAGGCGCGGGACGTCGACCAGGTGCTGTGTGTCTCCACCACCGGGTTCGCTGCCCCCAGCCTCGATGCCCGGCTGATTGCCCCGCTCGGCCTGCGCCCCGATGTGGGCCGGACACCGGTGTTCGGATGGGGGTGCGCGGGCGGAGTCATCGGTGTGGCGCGCGCCGCCGACCTGGCCCGCTCCCGACCCGGGGCCGTTGTCCTGCTGCTGGTCGTCGAGTTGTGCAGCCTGGCGTTCCGCCACGATCCGGAGCCGGTGAACGTCGTCGGCAGCGCGCTGTTCGGCGACGGTGCCGCGGCAGGCGTCCTGCGGCTCGATGACGGGCGGGCGCCCAAGGTCGGGGACAGCGTGGAGCATACCTGGCCGGACTCCCTCGACGTCATGGGATGGCGCGTCGATGACGGCGGTTTCGGCCTGGAACTGCGGCGCGACCTGCCGGCCTTCCTCGCCGATCGACTGCGGCCGGTGGTCCAGCGCTTCCTGGATACCCGTGGGCTGGGGCCGGGCGATCTCGATGGCTGGGTGGTGCATCCGGGCGGCCCCAAGGTGCTCGACGCCGTCGCCGCCTCGCTGGACCTTTCGCCGGACGCGCTGGACGACAGCCGGGCGGTCCTGGCGGCGTATGGCAACGCCTCGGCGGCGGGGGTGCTGATGGTGCTGCGGCGGATTCTGGACCGCGGCGGTCGCGGTCGGCATCTGATGTTGGCGCTCGGTCCAGGCTTCACGGCCGCCGCCAATCTGCTGGAGCTCTGAGGACATGTCATGGGATGCCGCCCGCCTCGTGATCCTTCTGGTCGTCGTCCAGCGCCTCGGCGAACTGGCATTGGCGCACCGCAACACCGTCCGGCTGCTGGCAGCCGGCGGCGTCGAGCACGGGCGCGCCCACTACCCGGTCATCGTCGCGCTGCACGCCGCCTGGCTGGCGACGCTGGCGGTCGCCGCACCGGGCCCGGTCGACGGCGGGTGGCTGGTGGTCTTCCTGGTGCTCCAGGCGGCACGGGTCTGGATCCTCGTGAGCCTGGGGCGCTTCTGGACCACCCGGATCATAACCCTGCCAGGTCAACCGCTGGTCCGGCGCGGACCGTACCGGTGGCTCCAGCACCCCAACTACGTGGTGGTGCTGGTGGAGATCCCTGCGCTTGCGCTGGCGTTCGGGCTGCCGTGGATCGCGCTTGGTTTCGGTGTCGCCAACGCGGCCGTGCTCGCTTGGCGAGTCCGGACGGAGGACCGGGTTCTGTCCGACCGGAGGAGTGTGGCATCGGGTTGATCGGGTGGTAGGGGCCCTTGAACCCGTCGGTGGGTGCTTGTATCGAGTGATAGGGTCAACAGTCGGGAACGAAGCGTGTGGCAGACCTAGCCGAAGATCGTGCATCCGGGGCGCCGTCCGTTGCGCCGGCGCCCGCCCACGTCATCGTGGTGGGGTGCGAAAAGGGCGGGTCGGGCAAGTCGACGACGTCGATGCATCTGATCGTCGCCCTCCTCCGGCTCGGCTACAAGGTCGGAACCATCGATCTCGACGCCCGGCAGTGGACCCTGACGCGCTATCTCTCGAACCGGGCCACCACTCTGCAGAGCGGCACCCCGCTGCCGATGCCCCGGCATTTCTTCCTGGCGCCGTCGGAGAACGTCAGCCGTGAGGCGGCGATGCAGGAGGATCGAGCGCGGTTCGAAGCGATCGTCGGCAAGCTGTCCAGGGAGTCCGATTATCTGGTGGTCGATTGTGCCGGGACCGACAGCTATCTAGCGCGGCTCGCCCACTCCTACGCCGACACGTTGGTCACGCCGGTCAACGACAGCTTCATCGACCTCGACGTTGTCGCCCATGTCGACGGGCGGACCGGCACGATCCTGCGCCCGAGCGTTTACGCCGAGAT
>CAYNFA010000755.1:0-2343 GCA_964396345.1 uncultured Thalassobaculum sp. | reverse complement strand
CATCAACACATCGCCGGGGCCCAGCCTCAACACCGCCTCGCGAATCGCCGTCTCGCGGTCGCCGATCTCCTCGCCGCCGGGGCAGGCGGCCAGCGCGGCGGCGCGAATCGCGGCTGGATCCTCGGAACGCGGGTTGTCGTCGGTGACGATGGCCCGGTCGGCGAGCCGGCCGACGACCGCGCCCATCATGGGGCGCTTGCCGGGGTCGCGGTCGCCGCCGCAGCCGAACACGCACCACAGCTTGCCGGCGGTGTGCGGGCGCACGGCGTTCAGCACGGTCTCCAGCGCGTCCGGGGTGTGTGCGTAGTCGACGTAGACGGCGGCGCCGTTGTCGAGGACCGCGACCCGTTCCATGCGGCCGCGCACGCCGACGAGGCGGGCCAGCGCGTCCAGCGCGTCGCCTTCGGGAGTGCCGGTGGCGATCGCCAGGCCGAGCGCGGCCAGCGCGTTCCAGGCCTGGAAGTCGCCGACCAGCGGCAGCTCGACGCTGCGGGCGCGGCCGAGCACGATCAGGTCGAGCGACTGGCCGTCCGGCCGCGCCACCCGGCTGGCCAGCCGCAACTCGGCGCCGGGGCGCCGTCCGTAGCCGATGATCCAATGTCCGCGCCGTCCGGCGACCGAGGCGAAGTCCTGGTAGTCGGGCGAGTCGACGTTCAGCACCGCGGTACCGCCCGAGGCCATTACCCTGTCGAATAGCGCCAGCTTGGCCACCCGGTAGGCGTCCATCGAGCCGTGGTAGTCGAGGTGGTCGCGGGTCAGGTTGGTGAACGCCGCCGCCTTGATCCGCACGCCGTCGAGGCGTGACTGGTGCAGGCCGTGGCTGGAAGCCTCCATCACGGCGTGGGTGACGCCGCGCTCGGCGATACCCTTCAGCACGGTGTGCAGGCGGATCGGGTCCGGGGTGGTCAGGCTGGGTCCCTCGGGCTGGCCCTCGACGATCAGCCCGAGCGTGCCGAGGCTGGCCGCGCGCCGGCCGGTGAGGGACCAGATCTGCCGGGTGAACTCGGCGACCGAGGTCTTGCCGTTGGTGCCGGTCACCGCCACCACGGTTTCCGGTTGGACGGCGTAGAAGCGGGCCGCCAGCCGGGCCAACCGCCGCCGCGGGTCGGGGTCGGGCACCAGCGGCACGCGCCCGGCTATCCGGGCCGTGGCGTCCGGCGTGGTCAGCACCGCGCAGGCGCCGCGCGCCAGGGCGTCGTCGATGTAGGAACGGCCGTCCATCCGGCTGCCGGGCAGCGCCGCGAACAGCCAGCCGGGACGAACCTCGCGGCTGTCGGCGGTCAGGCCGGTAACGTCGGGATCGCCCGCCGCGAGAATCGCGGGGCTCATGCTTCGGCCGTCGACCAGTTCAGAAAGACGCAAGGCGCTTACCTCCCTCGGCCGGCATTTCGATCATCAGATCGCGGCGAATCTCGGGCGATTTCGGGTCGACCGGAGCCACACCGAGGAGGGGGGCGGCGCGCGCGACGATCCGGCTGATGGCGGGCGCCGCCACCCAGCCGCCGGTTGCGTATCCGTGGGTCTCCTTCGTCCCCTTCGGCTCGTCCACCATGACCAGCACGACGTAGCGCGGGTCGTGCATCGGGAAGGCGGCGACGAACGACGACATCAGCGCCTTGCGCTTGTAGCCGCCGCCGCTGCCGACCTTCTCGGCCGTGCCGGTCTTGCCGCCGACGATGTAGCCGAGCGAATCGGCCTTGCTGCCGGTGCCGTCCTCGACCACCAGGCGCATCAGCCGCCGCATGTCGCGCGAGGTCCGCTCGGAGACCACCCGTTCGCCGGGCGAGGGGACATCGGTCTCCAGCAGCGTCACCGGGCGGCGGATGCCGCCGTTGACGATCGCGGCGACCCCGGAGGCCAGGTGCATCGGGCTGATTGACAGCCCGTGGCCGAACGAGATTGTCATGGTGTTGATCGGCCGCCACGGACTCGGGATCATCGGCCGGCCGCGCTCGGGCAGCTCGATGGTGGTCTCGCGCAGCATGCCGAGCCTGGTCAGGAAGTCGCGTTGGCCCTCTGTGCCGACGTCGATCGCCATCTTCACCGAGCCGATGTTCGACGAGTACTTGAAGATCTCCGGCACCGACAGCCAGCGCCCTTTGCCGTGGTAGTCGCTGATCGTGAAGCGCGCGATCCGGATCGGGTTGGTGGCGTCGTAGCCGCCGCGCATGGTGACCGTCCCGGCGTCCAGGGCCATGGCCGTGTTGAAGATCTTGAAGGTGGAGCCCATCTCGTAGACGCCGAGCGTGGCCCGGTTGAACCGGCTGTCCGGGTCCATCTGGCCGGCCACGTTGGGGTCGAAATCGGGTAGCGACACCATGGCTATGGTCTCGCCGGTGTCCA
>CAYNFA010000754.1:0-2348 GCA_964396345.1 uncultured Thalassobaculum sp. | reverse complement strand
GTCGAGCACCGCCGTCGAGCGGCCGGCGCGCGCGACCTGCAACGCCGCGCACAGCCCGGTGTAGCCGGAGCCGATCACCGCGACGTCGACGCTGCGCGGTGGCGGCGGCGCGGCAAGCGCCGGACGCGGGGTCCGCTCCCACCAGTATGGCAGCGGCTTGAAGTCGTCGGTGAAGATGTCGGACGTCATGGCCCGGATGTTCCTCGAACTGCCTACTCGAGCGCGCTGGCCTGATACTCGGAACGCTCCAGCCAGGCCCGGCTGATCTCGACACCCCAGCCGGGACCGTCCGGAATCTGCACCTTGCCGTCGCGCGCCACCAGCGCCGGCTGGAACAGGCCGTCCTGCCACGGGTAGTAGTCGGCGCCCTCGATCGAGAACTCGACGTAGGGGCCGGCCGATTCGATGGCCCCCATCATGTGCAGGGTGAACACCGTCACCATCGACAGGTTGGCCGAATGCGGTGTGCACGGCAGGCCCGAGGTGCGCGCCAGCTCGGCCACCCGCAGGGTCCGGCTGAGGCCGCCGAGGTAGCAGATGTCCGGCTGCAGGACGTCGACCGCCCGCATCTCCGCCATCCGCCGCCACTGCGCCAGCGAGCAGTCCTGCTCGCCGCCGGTGACGTCGATGGCGAGGGCGTCGGCGACCTGCTTGGTCCACTCCAGCTCCCAGTACGGGCACGGCTCCTCGAAATGGCTGAAGCCGTGGTCCTCCAGCAGCCGTCCGACCTCGATCGCCCTGGCGGGGGTGTAGCAGCTGTTGGCGTCGGCCAGCAGCACGGCGTCGTCGCCGAGGGCGCGGCGAACCACCGCGACGATCTCCTCGGTGCGGCCCGGCCATTCGTCGAGGTCGTGGCCGCATTCGCTGCCAACCCGGATCTTGAAGGCGTCGTAGCCGCACTCGTCGCGCAGCCGGGCCAGCCGCTCGGCCTCGGCGACCGGGGTGATGTCGCGCTTCATGCTGGAGGCGTAGACCCGCAGCGGCCGCGGCGTGCCGCCGAGCAGCTCGCACACGCTCTTGCCCTCGCGCTTGCCGCGCAGATCCCACAGCGCGGTGTCGACGCCGCCGATCGCCCGGCGCAGGTACGAGCCCGGGAACTTGTGCTCGCGCTCGACCACGGTGTCGGCGAGCGCGTCGATGGCGAAGGCGTCGGCGCCGAGGGCGTAGGGCGCCACCTGGCGGTGCAGGACCTGCGCCGACAGGTCGGCGTTGTAAGGCGACAGCTGGCCCCAGCCCTGGCTGCCGTCCTCGACGGTCACCCGCACGAACCCGACGTCGCTGGTCGCGAACGTCTCGATGGTCTTGATCTTCATGGCTTCGCCTTCGATTCCGCCCCCACCCGCCGCCGTCGGCGGTGGCATTCCAGAGATGTAGTCGGGCTGAAATTGGATTTGATTTTAAGGTCCATTTTGGACAATGTCGCATACCATTAAGCCCGCTTCGGCGGGCGCGATACCGTCGCCAGAGGGGGACCGGCAATGGTGAAGAGAGCCGGCGGCGCCTTGCTCCAGTCGATCAAGATCGACCAGCGGTCGAGCCGCCCGCTGGCTACCCAGATCGCCAACGGCGTGCGCGACATCATTCTGGCCGGCGCCCTGCGGGCGGGCGACCGGCTGCCGGCGACCCGCACCCTGGCGAGCGAGCTTGGGGTCTCCCGCACCACCATGGTCGAGGTGTTCGAGCGGCTGGTGGCCGAGGGGCTGGTCGAATCGCGCACCGGCGCCGGGACCTTTGTCAGCCGGGCGCTCGACGCCGCCGGCGCCGCGGCATCGGGTGCCGTCACGCCGACCGAAGCGGCGCCGGACGCTGCGCCGGCACCGTTGTCCCGGCCGTCTACCGCGGCTCCGACCCGCTCCGGGCCGGCCCTGCCGGCGTTCGCCGAACGGCTGCCGCACACCGTGCGCGCCTTCACCACCGCGCTGCCGGCGCTCGACATGTTTCCGATCGCCCAGTGGTCGCGGCAGACCGCCAAGCACTGGCGGGGCAAGCGCGACGTCGTGCTCGGCTACGGCGACGCGACCGGCTATCCGCCGCTGCGCCGGGCCATCGCCGCCCATTTGCGCGCCACCCACGGCATCGCCTGCGACGACGGGCAGATTTTCATCGTCAACGGCGCCCAGCAGGCCTTCCACCTGATCGGCTCGGTGCTGCTGCAGCCGGGCGACAAGGTCTGGTTCGAGAACCCGGGCGCGATCGGGGCTCGCAACGCCCTGCTCGCCGCCCGTGCCGAACTGGTGCCGCTGCCGGTCGACCGCGACGGGCTGGTCGTCGCCCACGGCCAGCGGGTGGCGCCGGATTTCCGCATGGCGTTCGTCACCCCGTCGCACCAGCAGCCGCTGGGCGTGACG
>CAYNFA010000753.1:0-2352 GCA_964396345.1 uncultured Thalassobaculum sp. | reverse complement strand
CGCGCACGGCCATTCCGAGGGCGTGCTCGGCGCCGTCGCCGAAATCCGCAAGCGCGCCAACTACACCCAGATCATGGCCGGCAACGTCGCCACCGCCGACGGCGCCCGGGCGCTGATCGACGCCGGCGCCGACGCCGTGAAGATCGGCATCGGACCGGGCTCGATCTGCACCACCCGCATGGTCGCCGGCGTCGGGGTGCCGCAGCTGACCGCGATCGTCGACGCCGGCAAGGTCTGCCGCGAGGCTGGCGTGCCGTGCATCGCCGACGGCGGCATCAAGTATTCCGGCGACCTCGCCAAGGCGATCGCCGCCGGCGCCAACTGCGCGATGATCGGCTCGCTGCTGGCCGGCACCGACGAGAGCCCGGGCGAGGTCTACCTGTACCAGGGCCGTTCCTACAAGGCGTACCGGGGCATGGGGTCGCTCGGCGCCATGGCCCGCGGATCGGCCGACCGCTACTTCCAGGAAGAGGTGCGCGACAACCTGAAGCTCGTGCCGGAGGGCATCGAGGGCCAGGTGCCGTACAAGGGCTCGGCGGGCCAGGTGGTGCACCAGTTGGTGGGCGGGCTCAAGGCCGCCATGGGCTACACCGGCAGCGCCACGATCGCCGACCTCCAGGAGAACGCGCGGTTCCTGCGGATCTCCAGCGCCGGGTTGCGGGAAAGCCACGTCCACGACGTGACGATCACCCGCGAGGCGCCGAACTATCGTCCCAACATGTGACATTAAGAATTCGTCACAAGAGATTGATATAAAATGAGAGATGGTCCCCGCCTCGAGGCCGCTATCGAGGTTCTGGAGGCGATCGGCGCGACCGATCGCGCGGCCGACCGCGTCCTCGACCGCTACCTGAAGGACCGCCGCTACATCGGCGGCGGCGACCGCGGCGCGATCGCCGACCGGGTGTGGGGGGTGATGCGCCGCCGGGCCCGGCTCGACTGGTGGATCCGCAAGGCCGGCAAGGGTTTGCAGCGCGACCCGCGCGGCCGGGTGCTGGCCGACGTGGCGCTGACCGACCGCCACGGCGTGGGCGAGATCGCCGGCCTGTTCGACGGCTCGCGGCACGCACCGTCGGCGCTGACCCGCGACGAAAGCGACGCGCTGCGCCGACTGGTCGACCACGGCCTCGACGACCCCGAAATGCCACCGGCGGTGCGCTGTGAATGCCCGAACTGGCTGTGGCCGCGGATGGAGGCGGTGTTCGGTACCGACGTCGAGACCGCCGTGCGGGCGCTCGGCGACGGCGCCAGCTTCGACCTGCGGATCAACCCGCTGGTCGGCGTCAACCGAGCCGCGGTGATCGCCGAACTCACGACCGCCAGCGTCCCGGCCGAGCCGACGCCGATGTCGCCGGTCGGCCTCCGGCTCGACCGGCGTCGCCCGGTCGACCGCATGCCGGCGTTCAAGGAGGGCCGCATCGAGGTCCAGGACGAGGGCTCGCAGATCGCCGCCGCGCTTGTGGGCGCGAGACCCGGGCAACTGGTCGTCGACTATTGCGCCGGCGCCGGCGGCAAGGCGCTGGCGCTGGCCGCCGACATGGCCAACAAGGGCCGGCTGCTGCTGTTCGACGTCTCCAAGTCGCGGCTCGACCGAGCCGGGCTGCGCCTGCGCCGGTCGGGGGTCAACAACGCCGAGCGCCGGGTGCTGGAGGACGGCGACAAGTCGGCGAAGCGGCTGGCCGGCAAGGCCGACCGGGTGCTGGTCGACGCGCCCTGCACCGGCACCGGCACCTGGCGGCGCAACCCCGACGCCAAGTGGCGCTACGACGCCGAGGCGCTGGCCGAGATCACCGTCTCGCAGCGCGCCATCCTGGAGCGGGCGGCGGCGCTGGTGAAGCCGGGCGGCCGCCTGGTCTACGTCACCTGCTCGGTGCTGACCGTCGAGAACGAGGCCATCGTCGACGGCTTTCTCGCGGAGACCACGGCGTTCCGGGCGTTGCCGGTGGCGTCGGTGTGGGCCGAGACCGTGGCCGCCGCCGGCGGCTCCGGCTGTCCCACCGAGGAGCGCTACCTCAGGCTCAGCCCGCACGTCCACGGCACCGACGGGTTCTTCGTGGCGGTTCTGGAGCGGGCCTGGGCGCCGGGCTCTGTGGACACTCCCTGATCGCGGCGCCTAGACTGCCGCTTGTCGGTTGCGTGCCGGCGGCCGTCCGGGAGAACGCCATGCCCGAGTTCGACGTGACGATCCGACCCGCCGAGCCGGGGGATTCGCTCGGGGTCGCCCGGGTCCAGATCGACACTTGGCGCGACGCCTATGTCGGGGTGCTTCCCGACGCCACCCTGCTGGATCTCGACGAGATGCGGGCGGCCGTCCGCTGGACCCGGGTTGTCGGCGGCATCAGGGTGCCGGAG
>CAYNFA010000752.1:0-2360 GCA_964396345.1 uncultured Thalassobaculum sp. | reverse complement strand
CGGGGTTGCCGGGCAAGCCAAGAAAGGCCTTGCCCCGCACCACGCCAAGCGCGACCGGCCGGCCCGGCTTGATCGCCAGACGCCAGGCGTCGAGCCGGCCTTCGGCCTCGACGGCAGCGCGTACATGGTCCTCCTCACCGGTCGAAACGCCGCCGGAGGTGATCAGGACGTCGTGGACCTGCGCGGCGGCAACCAACGCGGTGCGGATGATGTCGCAATCGTCGGCGAGGATCCCGAGGTCGGTGACCGTGCAGCCCAGCCCGCGCAGCAGCGCCTTCAGGGTGAAGCGGTTGGAATCGTAGATCGCCCCTGGCCCGAGCACGCTTCCCGGCTCGCGCACTTCGTCGCCGGTCGAGAACACCGCCACGCGCAGCGCGGCGCGGACCGGCAGCGTCGTCAGGCCGACCGAGGCGGCGAGGCCGATGTCGGGCGGACCGAGCCGGCGACCCGCCCGCAGGATCACCGACCCGGCCGCGACGTCCTCGCCGGCGAAGCGCCGGTTGGCGCCGCGGCGGATGCCGGACGGGAACACCACGGATTCCCCGTAGGCCCGGCAGTCCTCCTGCATGAACACCGTGTCGGGGCCGGATGCGCCGTTGGCCCCCGACGGCATCGGCGCGCCGGTGAAGATCCGGACGGTTTCGCCCCGGCGCTGGGCGCGGCCGAGGCTCTGCCCCGCCGCCACCCGCCCGCCGATCGGCAACCGGGTCTCTCCCGTGGGCACCAGATCATCGGCGTAGACTGCCCAGCCGTCGACGGCGGCGTTGTCGTGCGGCGGGACGTCCATGCCGGAGACGATCTCGTGAGCCAGGATCCGACCGAGCGCGTCATCGAGCGGCTGCGTCTCGATCCCGGTTACTGGCGAGAGCGTCGCGCGCACGCGCTGCAAGGCGGTCTCCACCGGGACCAGGCCACCTTCGAACGCGAAGCAATCGTCGGTCAGTTGCACCATGCCCTCAACCTAGCAGGTCGGCGCGGTCGACCGCACGCGCCTCGACCAGGTCGGCGATGCCGCGAATATCCTCCAGGTCGAGCACCGCGCATCGGCAGCCGATCAAAGGGCCGTCGCTCGCCACCGCGATGACGGCGTCGTCCTCGGGCCACAGGGGCGGCTTGCCGACCGAGGACCGGAACACTTCGAGTTTTGGATGGCGGTCGCGCTTGAACCCCTCGATCAGCACCAGGTCGACCGGGGCCAGGCGAGCCAGCAACTCGGCCAGGGTCGGCTCCGGCGCGCCGCGCAGCTCGTGCATCAGGGCGAACCTTGCGGAGGACCCGATGAGCACCTCGGTCGCGCCAGCGTGGCGGTGCTCGTAGCTGTCTTTGCCAGGCTGGTCGAGATCGAAGGCGTGATGCGCGTGCTTAACGGTCGAGACCCGACGTCCGCGGTCGACGAGTTCCGGGATCAGCCGGCGCATCAGCGTCGTCTTCCCGCTCCCGGACCAGCCTGCCAGTCCAAACACCCGCATGACATTTTCTCGCCCCATCGCAACCCCATATGACACCGGACGCTGGATACGGTTGTTCCATCCAACCCACAACTATACGCTCGCGCGCCACCTGCAACCCGGAGCTCTCGTTGAAGGCCCTGCTCAAGCGGATCGTGACCAAAATTATCCGTCAAGGCCGCCGGATGGCGCTCTCGGATGGGGTGATCGCCCGGTCGATGTCGATGGGCATGGTGGTCGGATTCTCGCCGACCGTCGGCCTGCAGATGGTGATCTGCGTGATACTGGCGCTCGCCGTCAACCGTCTGCGCGGCCAGTACGTGTTCGACTCGGTGATCGCCCTCGTCGGGTCGCTGGTCGTCAACCCGCTGACCATGGTGCCGACCTACACCGCCTATTACTTCGTTGGCTGTCAGATGATGACCTGCTCCAAGGTCGTCGAATTCCAGTCGGATCACCAAGTCCAACAGGTCCTCACCAATCTCGGCGAAGGGACGTTGGCGATCATGTTGGGCAGTGTGCCCTTCATGCTGATTGGGCTGCCTTTGGGCTACGGCCTCGGGCGGCTGGTCGAGCGCTACCTTGAGCGGCGGGCCAATCGCAAGCGGGCGCGCAAGGCCGAGCTGGCGCAGCGCCGGCTGGATCGGGCGCGGGCGATCGAAGCCCGGTCATGACCGGGCTTCAGCGCTGCGGGCGCGCGACGGCGAGGAAGCCCCGGACGTAATCGTAGCCGGAATAGGCGGTCATCGCCGCCGCCGCGGTCAGCAGCCAGAAGGTGATTTCGGCTGCCGGAACGTCGAAGCCAAACCCGTGGGCGGCGTACAAACCGACCGTGGCGAACTGCGCGACGGCCTGAACCGCGGCCTTGATCTTCCCGGATTTGCGCGCCGACATGGTGACGCCGATCTGCTG
>CAYNFA010000751.1:0-2366 GCA_964396345.1 uncultured Thalassobaculum sp. | reverse complement strand
CGGGCTGGAGTTGGTCGCCTGCCGGATCACCAACGCCGTACGGTGCGTGCCACCGCAGAACAAACCGGTCGGCGCAGAGGTGACGGCCTGCCGGCCATTCCTCACCAACACCGTCGCCGAGATGCCGGTACTGCGGGTGATCGTGACGCTCGGCGCCCTCGCACACGGCGCGACCCTGGCCGCGCTCGGCTTGCGCAAGGCTGCGCACAAGTTCGGCCACGGCGCGGTGAGCGCGCTGCCGGGTGGACGCACGCTGGTCGGCTCGTACCACTGCTCGCGCTACAACACGAACACCGGCGTCCTCACGGAGGCGATGTTCGAGGCGGTGTTCCACACAGTCCGGGAGACCCTGGACAGGGATGGATCCTAAGGGTCGTCGTCCGCGTGTTGCCTGACCGTGCGGAGAGTCACCAGGTCACGGTGTCATGCGACGCGGTTGCTCGTCCCGACCGACCGGTCGGTCGGACACCATCGGCGACAGCGCGAGGCCGAACCATCGAGCCGCTTTGCGCATCCCGGACCGGACCGCCCCCGGCAGGACGGAGCCGGATCCACAGTACGATGGTGGCTTGCCACTTTTACCATCATCAAAGGCAGCATCGCGGACCCTCCATCCAACGGCGCCCTGTTTGATCACCGGATGTCACAGGGCGATCACAGGTCGAAACCCGCTATGTGGGTGATTTTGAAGCCATCGCTCAATGTTGGCGTGTCGTTCGAATGGCACGTTGCCCGGGCGTACCCATGATGCGGCGCGAGGGGGTCAGTCCATGGAAACCTCGGAACTCAAGCTCAGCCGGTACACCATCTGCTCGACCCGAACCGGAGACGGACGTTACGTTCTCCTGCACGGCATTACCGGGGCTGTTGATGTTGTCGACCCGGAGATCGTGGCCGGCCTGACGCGGTTCGGCAATTTTCGGGGGGCAATGGGCGTCGACGCCGATGTTCTCGGAGGCAGACCGGTCGGCAAGACCAGGCTGACCGACGCGGAGATCCGGGTGATGCGCGACCGCGGCTACCTGACTCCGGAACCCGATGAATCTGAAATCGCGATCGCGTCGACGATCGCCGGGGCGCTTCACTCCCAGGCAGCACGACAGCCATCTTTCCTCGTTCTTCCGACACTTGACTGCAACTATCGGTGCACTTACTGCTTCGAGCGTCCCGTCCAGAACAACCTGAAGCGGACCTGCGGCACCAAGGGTGTCGTGGCTTCGCACGCCGCCGGCAACGTCGTGATGACTCGCGAGCACGCCGACGCGATCTATCGCACCATCCCGATCCTGCAGGAGCGCCACGGCGACACGCGCAAGTCTGTCCAGATTGTGCTCTACGGCGGCGAGCCGCTCGACGCTCGTAACGCCGACATCGTGCACGAGATCGTCGAGCGCGGCACCGCCGAGGGACATCGGTTCGCGGTCATCACCAACGGCCACGACATTCCTGCCTTCCTGGGCCTGTTCGGCCCGCACGCGATCCAGCAGGTGCAGGTGTCGATCGACGGGCCGAAGCCGGTTCACGACCTGCGACGCATCCACCTCGGACGCGAAAGCTCGTTCGACCGGGTCACCCGCAACATCGACCTTCTCGAGGAGCGCGGCGACACGCTGATCCAGATCCGGGTCCACGTCGATCCGAAGAACATCGGCGATTTCGAGGAGTTGATCGGTTACTTCGACAGCCGCGGCTGGCTTGATCACCCGAACATCCTGGTCTACGCCAACACCGTCTACAACACCGGCAACGCCACCCTGGATCTCGACGACATCGAGAGCCGGCTGGCAGGGTTGGTGCGGCCATACGACAATGTTCTGCTGAACGCGCCAGCCATCAACCTGCGGGCCAAGATGCTACCGGCCCTGCTGCGCGGGCTGCAGGTTCCGCTGCAGGGAAACTACTGCTCGGCCAACACCGGCCAATACCTGTTCTCGCCCGACGGGCATTTCTACAGCTGCTGGGAATCGGTCGGCAAGCAGGACAGCCGGATCGGCAGCTATTTCACACCCGAGGACGGCGCCCGTCTCCAGCTCGACGAAGCCGCGACCGCCGAGTGGTTCACCCGCCATGCCGGCCAGATCGACGAGTGCCGCTCCTGCCCGATGGCCCTGACCTGCGGCGGCGGCTGCGCGCAGTTCGCCAAATATCGCACGGGCGGGCAACGCGCTCCGTACTGCGACAGCTTCGACAAGATCTTTCGGAAAGCCCTGGCCCAGATGATCGACACCTACGAGACGCGCATCAGCGAGACCGAAGCCGCCGGGGTGGGTCTCGTTCGCACCAACTACGGCTGACAGGAGGATACCATGAGCGTTATCGTCGACTTCGACCCGCCCGCCGCATCGTCCGACGACGAACAGGCCGAC
>CAYNFA010000750.1:0-2371 GCA_964396345.1 uncultured Thalassobaculum sp. | reverse complement strand
CGACCTCGTCGCTCAGCACGTCGGGGGTATTCGAGACCTTGATGCCGCGCTGGGTGGCGGCGGCGACGTCGACACCGTCGTAACCGACCCCGTGGTGGGCGATGACCTTGGCGTTCGGCAGCGCGTCCATGGTGGCGGCGTCGCACACCTTGCTGCCGGCGATGCCGACGCAGGTATCGCGCACCGAGGCCAGCACGGCGGCCTTGTCCGTCGCCTCCCAGAGCCGATGGACGGTGAAGTGCTGGTCCAGCTCGGCCATGGCGGCCTCGTACCAGGGCGACAGGACGACGACGACGGGCTTATCGGTCACGGTGCGGATCCTCCGGGATCAGAACGACGAGTTCGGTTGCTCGAGAAACGCCAGTTCCTCGGCGGTGCTGGTCCGTCCGAGGGTGGCGTTGCGGTGCGGGAAGCGGCCGAAGCGCTCGACGATGACCCAGTGCTTGTCGGCGTAGTCGAGGAGGTCGGCATCGCCGAGCGCCCGGAACAGCGAGACGCTCAGCAACTGGTCGGCGGCTTCCTCGCTGTGCTCGAACGGCAGGTACAGGAACAGGGCGCGGTCGCGCGGCGCGAACACGTGGTCGCCGGCGGCGATCGCCCGCCGCGCCACGGCGCGGGCGCGGGCGTCCTGGGCAAAGGCGCGCGGGTCGCCGCGGTGCAGATTGCGCGACATCTGGTCGAGCAGAAGCAGCAGCGCCAGGCGGCCGTCGGCGGTCTCCTCCCACGCCGCCAGCCCGCCGGCGGCGGCCTCGGCGTGCAGCGCGCCGAGGCGGTCGCGCAGAAGCGCGTCGAAGTCGTCGTCCCTGGCGAACCACTGCTTGGGCGTGGACTGGTCGAACCAGAAGACGAGGACGTCGGTCGGCGTCACCATGCCTGGCGCTCCTTCAGGGGGGCTGTCACAGGGCAGCGACGATAGCCGATCGAGGCCGATCGGCAAACGGCGGCGCGGCATCCGGCCGTCTTGCGGTCGCTCGCCGAAAGCCTCATCTGTGGCGGGTCGCGACAACGGAGATACCGGATGCGCCGCCTTGTCTGCCTCGCCCTTCTGCTGCTCGGCGGCTGTGTCACCGCCCAGGACACCATCACCGACGTCGACCCGGCCCCGCGGCTGCGCTTCCTGAACTTCGCCGGGTATCAGTCGCCGGTGCTGGTGGTGTCCGTCAACGCGCCGTTCCAGTTGCCGGCGCGCGACGTTGCAGGCCGTCTCGCCGAACACGCCGAGGGCGCGGTCACCGGATCCAACGTGACCTACACGGGCAACCCCGGCGCCGCCCGGCACGGCGACTACCGCATTGTCGCCCGCTTCGACGCCGACCAGGGCGCCAGCACCAAGGAAGTCTGCCAGTCGGCGTACGAATCGGTGGTGGCGGCCCGCTACGCCGACCGCACCAACCTGTTCCTGGCGTTCTGCGACAAGGGCGAGCCCATCGCCGGTGCCAAGGTGTCGGGACCGAAGTTGGACGGTCCGGCCGATCCGAATCTGCGGGAGATGATGCGGCAAGGCATGAAGGCGATGTTCCCGCACCAGAGCGACCGGGGTCGGTCCGGCGGGATGGGCTCGATCGAACTCGCGCCGGTGCCCCGGTTCCGCCTCAACCCGCTCGACGGGATCCTCTGAACGCCGCGGTCCGCGGGACTCTCCGACGCCAGAACGGCGCGCCGGCGAAGCGCCGCTCGCGGGCGTACAGGGCGGTGCGCTGGCCGCGAAAGCGATCGACGCCATCGGTGACTGCGCGGGCGTAGCCGGCGAGCGGGCCGCCGTCACCGGCGAGCCAGGCCGCCACCACCTCGGCTATCCGCGCCGCCGACCACAGCGCCGTCGTCATGCCGTGCGAGGACAGCGGGTCGAATGCGGCGGCGGCATCGCCGATCGCGGCCCACCCGGCGCCGTCCACTTTCCACGCCGCCGGATCGGCCCAGCGGGTGCCGGCGCTGTGCAGGCGCGGCGGCGTCTCGACGCTGAACCCGGCGTCGGCGATCCAGCGGCCGACGTGACGCGTCCGGCCGATCATCGCGGACCATCGATCGCGGTCCCGCGACAGCCCGCGCGGCAGCAGGTCCGGGTCGCTGAAGCAGGCGACGGACAGCCGGCCGTCCGGCAGCAGCGAGGCGTACCACCAGCCGTCCGGCACGGTCTCGATCAGGGTGGCGGGGGTCGGCTCGACGTTGCCGTCGCGATGCGGCAGGAACGCGCAGGCCGCCACCAGCCGGTCGTCGCGCCGCATCGCCGCGCGCCGGCGCGCCACCACACCCGACCGGCCGCTGGCATCGACCAGGAAACCGGCGGAGAGGGCCGAGCCGTCGGCCAGCCCCAGCCGCCAGCGTCCGGCCTCGGTCGCGGCGTCGACCAGGGCGCTGCGGCGCCTTTCAG
>CAYNFA010000749.1:0-2371 GCA_964396345.1 uncultured Thalassobaculum sp. | reverse complement strand
ACCGCGTCTGGAAGACCCTCGGCGACGAGATCGTGTTCTCGACGCTCGAGCGCGACGGCAAGGCTCGCGCCCTGCTTCTCGCCGCCTTTCACGACGCGGTAAGGCAGTTCGACGAGCGCAACAAGACCATGGGCGGCTTTGGCGTGAAGGGCTGCGCCTGGAATGTGGTGCTCGACGGGTTGAACGAGACCATCGCCATCCCCGAAATGGCCGCGACCGACGGCGTCGGCTACGAGGACGTGATCGGCCCGGACGTCGATTTCGGCTTCGTGCTCTCCAAGCACGGGCGTGACGGCCGCACCATCGTCGACGCCGCGTTGGCGAGGTTGGTCGAGATGCACTCGGCTGACACGGCGTTGGGCGCCCTCGCCCACGAGCACCTCGAGACGCCGTTCAGGGCGGAGACCACCGCCCCCACGTTCTGGCTGGAACACAGGCCATAGGCCCCGAATGGCGGTCCCCCAGGCCGGCCCGGGCAACCGTCAGTTCCGCTTCCGGCCCGTTACCTCGATCTCCACCTTGATCCTCGGGTCGGCCATTCCGGCCGCGATCATGGTCGCGGCGGGTCGCGCCGGCCCGAAGCTGTCGCGCAGCACCGGCCAGCACGGTTCGAAATCGGCCGGATCGAGAAAGATGTAGCGGACGCGTACGATGTCCAGGAGGGAGAAACCAGCCTCCTCCATGGCGCCGCGAATGTTGGCGACGCATTGCCGGGCCTGCTCGACGACATCGTCGGATATCGTTTTGGCGCGATAGTCGAACCCCGTCGTGCCGGAAACGTAAATCCAGTCACCATCGACCACGGCGCGGGCATAGCCGATGTTTGCCTCAAAGACTGACCCTGACGAGACCCAGGTTCTCGTCATTCCCCACTCCTCGGTCCCGACGGTTACCGGCGGGTCGCCCGCCTGCGACCCGTCCCCCGCCACCCGTATATTGTGGCACAAGCCGCGCGCAGCCCGCTACGCCGAGGCGAACACCTCGCCGATCGCCGGCGGTTTGATGGCCGCTCCACGACCAGCCCCGAGCGGGTCGGCAGCGGGCAACCCGGACGCGGGATCGGCCGGGTGTCGATCGGTCGTCTCAGCCGGCGGTACCGGCAGGCGCACGGTTGCGACGGTCCCGCCACCACTTGGGCTTTGGAGTTCGAAGCGCCCGCCGTGCAACTCGACCAGCCTTCGGGTCAGCGAGAGTCCTACACCGACCCCTTCATGCCCGCGGGTCAAGGGGTCGTCGAGACGCACGAACGGCCGCACCGCGTCACCGATGCGTTCGGGCGGGATGCCCCGGCCGGTGTCGGCGATGGAGATTTCCATCCAGTAAGGCCCGTCGGTCCGGGCCGAGACGGTCACCCGCCCGCCCGGAAGGGCGTATCGGATCGCGTTGTCCAGCAGGCTGTCGATCATCTGGCGCATCCGCACGGGATCGCCATCGATCGGCGGCAGCGCGGCGGGGAGCCGCTCCTCGACAGCGACGCCCGCTCCGGCGGCGGACTCCGCACGCTGCGCGAGGCATTCGCGGACAAGCGCCAGCGGGTCCAGTCTGGTGGTTGACAGGACCAGCGTCCCGGCCTCGGCATCGGAGGCGTCGAGAATGTCGTCGATGGTCCGAAGCGCTCGGATGCCGCTTGAATGGATGTGAGAGGCGTACTGTTTGTATTGCGGGCTACCAAGGGAACCGAAGCGCTCGGACTGAAGAATATCGGAGAAGCCGATGACGGCGTTCATTGGCGTCCTGAGAATGTGACTTAGATGAGCCAGGGTCTTCCACTTGGTCAGGTCCGCGAACACCAATTCCTCACGGGCGGACGCAAGGCGTGCGCGCTCGACCTCGAGATCGTCCTTCAGATGCAGCAGTTCCTCGATCTGCCGCCCGAACGTCGCCGAAGCCGAGGTCAGGATGGCGGCGTACAGGAGCGTGCAGATCCCCATCGCGACATACATCGTCTCGGCCTGGTAGAAATACACGCCGGCAAGGGGAATCGTCGCTGACAGCATGTAGCCAAGATACGCCGACCGAAACCAGCAAAGGGTGGACAGCGCCCCCGCCGTCATCCCGGCTATCACGAACCCGGCGAAGGCCAGTTCCATGCCGCTGGCCGTTTCCATAAAAATCACGGGCAGGGCCGCCCAAGCGGCACCGTTCGCGGTGGCGCCCGCCGCGTGGACCCACAACTGCCCCGCGGGCGAAAACCCTTGCTTCTGAGCCAGCATTGTCACCGCGGTGCGGCCGACAACGATGGTCGAGAGCGCCGCGAACCATCCCACGAGCGGCATCGACGACGACGTGTCATGAACAGCAAACAGCGCCGCGAGTGCAACGGCGATGTTGACGTAGGTCGCACCCCTTCCCTGGCGGAGCCCCGCCAGTT
>CAYNFA010000748.1:0-2373 GCA_964396345.1 uncultured Thalassobaculum sp. | reverse complement strand
CCATCAATACCAAACCGAACACGGCCGCCCAACCGACCGCCAGCCCGGCGCCGCCGAGGCCGAGAACCAGCGCCCGACGGGTCATCAGCGCGTGCGGTCCGCCCACCATCTCCTCGATCTGCGACAGCGCGCCCGCGCCGTCGGTGTTGGCGCCGACCAGCGCGTCGCCGTCGCGGTACAGGGCGTTGACCGCGCCGATCCGCTCGGCCTCGGGCTCGACCCGGTCGAGCAGTCCGACGATCGCCTGCTTGTGCGGCACCGTCACCGCCCCGCCGACGAAGCGGGGATCGGCCTTGAGGGCCGCGACCACGGCGGGCAGATCGGCGCCGGTGACGTCCATCGGGTGCATCACGGCGTCGATGCCGGCGGCCCGGAACGCGGCGTTCCACAGCACCGGCGAGCGTGCCCCCTTGGACGGCGCCGCGCCGAGGATCGCGGCGTAGCGCCCGGTCGCGATGGTGACCGTGTTGCCGATCGGCCCTTCGAAGGGTGCTGCGCCGGCCATGCTCAGGCGTCGACCGTGCGGCCGACAGCCTGGGCGACCGGGCGGCAGGCCTTCATGATATCGTCGAACTGCTCGAGGCTGGAGCACTGCAGCGGATCGACGGCGGCGTTCTTCGGGTCCGGGTGGACCTCCAGCATCAGGCCGTCGGCGCCGGCGGCGATCGAGGCCAGCATCATCGACTTGACCCAGGGCTGCCAGAAGGTGGCGTGGCTCGGGTCCGACATGATCGGCAGGTGGGTGACGTCCTGGGCCGCCGGGATCACCTGAAGGTCGAGCAGGAAGCGCGAGGTGGCGCGGTGAGTGTGCGGGGCGACGACGCCGCGCTCGCACAGCACGATCTTGGCCGGCTGGCGCAGACGGTCGTGCTCCAGCGCGATGTACTCCGCCGCCATCAGCCAGTCGCGCAGGCTGTTGCCGAAGCCGCGCTTCAGCATCACCGGCATGCCGGTCTTCCCGACCTCGGTCAGCAGCGGGTAGTTCTGCATGTTGCGGGTGCCGATCTGCAGCATGTCGCAGTTGGCGGCGATCAGGTCGATCTTCGAGATCTCCATGACCTCGGTGACGATCGGCAGCCCGGTCTCCTGCTTGGCGATCTGCAGCCACTTCAGCCCGTCCTCGCGCGGCTCGAAGAACTTCGGCGAGCGGTACGGGAAGGTCAGCGGCTTGAACGCGCCGCCGCGCAGGAAGTGCGCGCCGGCCTTCTTCACACCGATCGCGGTGCGCACGATCAGGTCCTCGTTCTCGACAGTGTTCGGCCCGGCCATGACCGGGACCAGCTTGCCGCCGAATTCCACGCCGCCACAGCTGAAAACCGTGCGGTGGTCGGGGCGCTGCTTGGCGACCAGAGGAATCTTGTTCTGGATGTCCTCGTCGCTCAGGTCCTTGCCGGGAAACTTGTTGTCGACGCCCATGTTCGTGCCGGTCATCGCCGCGCCCTCTCGTCAATTCACCGTCCTGGAAGGTCCGCAGTCTTATCGCGGTGATGGCGGGGTCGCAATGCGTAACCCCACCTCGGCGCCAAATCGGACCAGGGCGGTCCGGGTGTCGTCGGCGACAAAGCCTAGGGCCTCGGCGCCCGACGGGTCGATCACCGGCGAGGGGTGCGCCGCCGGCCGGATGTCCAGCGCGCAGCTGACCCCGAGGCCGGCGGCGATCGCCTCGACCGCCTCGCGCAGCGGGATCGGCGGTCGCGAGGCCAGCGATACCGCCCGGAAGCCGGCGGCGCGGCCGGCCACCAGCCGGCGCACGAAGGCCGCCACGGTATCGGCGTGAACGACGGCGTTGTAGGGGCCGTCGGGATTGAACACCGTCACCGCCGCGCCGGCTGCCAGCCGTGCGGCCGCCGTGGCCGGGAAGTTGTCGTGGCAGCCGGGCCCGATCGCCGCCGGCAGGCGGAGCGCGACCGCCCCCGGCAGCATCCCGGCCGCGACCGCTTCGGCCAGAAGCCGCTCGGCCGCCAGCTTGGAGCGACCGTAGGGGGTGTCGGGCGCCGGCGGTGTGGTGTCGTCGATCACCCCGACATCCGGCCGGCCGATCGCCGATTGCGACGACATGTAGACCAGCGGCGCCGCAGTCCTGGCCGCCAGCGTGAGGGCACCGCGGGCGAGCGCGGCGTTGGTCGCGAGCAGCGGCTCCGGGTCCAACACCCGCGCCGGGATCGCCGCCGCGCAGTCGACCACCGCGTCGACCTCGATACCGTCCGGCGGCGTCTGGCAGCCGTCCCAGGCGACGGTCGCGATGCCGGGTGCGAAACCGTCCGGCCGGGTGCGGCCGAGGGCGATGACGCGCAGGCCGGCGGCCGCCAGGACGATGGCGATCCGGCGCCCCAGGAAGCCGCCGGCGCCGGTGACGGCGACGCGAGGGCCGGG
>CAYNFA010000747.1:0-2383 GCA_964396345.1 uncultured Thalassobaculum sp. | reverse complement strand
CCGCCGTCACCGGCTTGACGGCGAAGGCGTTGACGCCGGCGTCGCGCGCCTCGATCACGGTCGTGCGGTCGGTGTGGGTGGCCAGCAGGATGACCGGGATGTGCGGGCTCGGCGAATCGCGGTTGGTGCGGAGCCGGCGCGTGAACGCGATGCCGTCCATCGGCTCCATCATCACGCCCGAAACCACCAGGTCCGGCTGGAAGCTGCGCAGGGCTTCGAAGGCCAGCCGCGAATCGGCGGCGGTATCCAACTGGCGGATACCGACGCCCTCCAGGATCGCCACGATGCGGTCGCGGGCGTTGCGGTCGCCCTCGACGACCAGTACCCGCATCCGGCTGAAGTCGATTTCCGTCATGCCGCCTCTGCTCCAGTCCAGTCTCGGATCCTGGTCTCATCCGCGCGCCAGAAAACTGGCGCTCAACTCCATCGCCGCCGTCGCGGTGCGCTCCACCACTTCCGCCAGCAGCGGGGCGACCAGATCCGCCGACCCCCGCGAGGCGCTCGCCGCCTCGGCAGCCCGCGCCACAGCCTCCAGCCGAAGGGCGCCAAAATTGGCAGCCATGCCCTTCAGGGCGTGCGTCGAGCGGCGCGCCGCCTCGAGATCCCCGGTGCGCAGCGCCGCGCGATAGTCCTCGACCAGCCGGAGCATCTCGGACGGCAGCATCGCGAGCATACCCGCGACACGCGCCGGCGGCAGCACGCCGAGCCCCACATCCACCCGCACCCGATCGAACAGCGGCAGCGAGTCGAAACTCGATACCACCGGAGGCGGCGGAATCTCCACCTTTCTGCGCGCTTGTCGGCCTCCCCGCACCCGCCGCAGCGTCCGGCTGAGGAGACCCCAGTCGATCGGCTTGGTGAGCAATTCGTCGATCCCCGCGTCGAGATACGTCTGGCGATGGTCGGGCATGGCATCGGCGGTCAGGGCGATGATCGGCACCGAGGCGGCCGGGCCGGACAGCGCCCGGATGGCTCTTGTCGCCTCCATGCCGTCCATGACCGGCATCTGCATGTCCATCAGGATGACGTCGTAGTCGGTCCGCATCGCCGCCTGTAAGGCCTCCCGCCCGTCACCCGCCTCGTCGACGTGGTGGCCGGACTGGGCCAGCACCCTCGACACCAGCATGCGGTTCACGTCGTTGTCCTCGGCCAGCAGGACCCGCATCGGCGGCGACGGACCGTCGGGCGTCTCCGACGGCTCCGGCTCCACGGCCGGCGGCGCCGAGGCGCGACGAACCGAGACGGAAAACCGGAAGGTCGAGCCCTCGCCGAGCCGGCTTTCGACCTCGATGCCGCCGCCCATGCCCTCGGCGAGGCGGCGGGAGATCGCCAGGCCGAGCCCGGTGCCGCCGAACCGACGGGTGGTGCTGGTATCGCCCTGCTCGAACGCCTGGAACAGGTTCCGCTGAATCAGAGGATCGATTCCGCGTCCGGTATCGATCACCTCGCCCGCCAGCCGAACGGTGTCGTTCGGTTCGTCGCTCGCGCGGAGGCGGACGCTGACGCGGCCGCTGGCGGTGAACTTGATACCGTTCGAGATCAGGTTGGAGACGATCTGCTTGACCCGCAGCGGATCACCGCGGACCCAGGTCGGCAGGCTGGCGTCGAACTCGGCCTCGAGCACCAGCCCCTTGGCCGAGGCCTGCGCCTGGAACAGTCCGATCACCTCCCGCGTCACCCGCTCGGGAGCGAAGACGATCTCCTCGATCTGGACCTTCCCCGCCTCCAGCTTGGAGAAATCGAGGATGTCGTTCAGCAGCGCCAGCAGGGTCTCGGCAGACTCGCGCATGGTCGAGACGAAGCCGCGCTGCTCGACGTCGAGCCGGGTGCGCGACACCAGCTCGATCATGCCGAGCAGCCCGGTCATCGGCGTCCGCAACTCGTGGCTCATCATCGCCAGGAAGCGGGACTTGGCCGTCCCGGCCTCCTCCGCCCGCAGTCGCGCGGCGTCGATCTCCTCGGCCAGATCGCGCAGCGAGCGGGCCTGATCTTCCAGCTCGTCGCGGGCGGCGCGCAGTTCGTTCTCGGTGCGCACCCGGTCGGTGACGTCGGCGCGGATGCCGACATGCCCGCCGCTTCGCGTCCGGTACTCCGCCACCATCAGGACCCGGCCGTCCGACAGGGTCTGCAGGACCGGCTGTTCCGGGGGTGTGCGGTGCAGATCGAGGCGGCCGGCAACCCATTCTTCCTCGCGGCCGATCGCGGCCGGAAACTGCCCGGCGGCGACTGCGTCGCGGACCATGTCCTCGAACCGCCGGCCCGGCTGGATGAAGGCGGAACTCTCCCCGTAGATCCTGCGATAGGTTTCGTTGCAACGCACCAGGACATCGTCGGCGTCGAACAGGGCGAAGCCTTCCGACATCGCCTCCAGCGCGTCGCCCAG
>CAYNFA010000746.1:0-2386 GCA_964396345.1 uncultured Thalassobaculum sp. | reverse complement strand
CTGCCGCCTGAAATGTTCAACAAGCCCGGCCACACACGAAATTCCTGACAGTCCCATGCTTGAGCCTGGAGTGGTTCCGCAACCGGGCCGAGGCCAAGGTCGTGATCGAGTCCTGGCGCTGGCACTACAACCAGGTCCGGCCTCATTCGAGCCTGGGCTATCTCACGCCCGCCGCCTTCGCGGCGCGGCCGAAGAGTCAAGACATAGCGCCCGCCGATGTGACGGGACGGGGCGCTGCGGTACATGGGGGCCTCCGCGCCCCGTCACATCACCCCCCCCGATCGGGGAAACCGAAGAGAGCGAGGCGGTCGCCTCAAGCTAAAACTGGTTCGAAAAAACAGGGCAGGTCAGAATCCCCGTGCTCCTCGGCTAGTCTCTCGGTGATCTCGTTAAGCTCGATGTTTTATGCTCCGCCAACAGCGGTAATGGTTGGTGGTTCAGCGGGGCGGCGGGAGACTAACGCTGGCCATCAGGAACTGGTTTGGTCAAGCGGCTTACAAGGCGGGCGGCGAACGTATCTCGGAGCGCGATCATCCGCTCGAGGTCCATGTGCAGGATGGCGTCCGCCGTCATCTCGGTCAGTTGCTGGGTTGAGCGCAGGTCGTCGAGCCAACGTCGCGTGGCCGCCATTTCGTCCGCGGCGGAGGGTACGGCGTTACGCCGCGACAGCGGAAATGGAATGATCGTGTCGGTCATGTTGGCGAACCCTCCAGTTCACGGAAAAGGGGCGTGGCCGGGGGTATCGGCGCGCCGGGCCGAGGCCCCCCGGAAACGATCAGGCGGCGCGCACTCGGGCGACGAAGTTTGTCACCTCGCGGCGCAGGTTGCCGGCGGAGCGCGACAACTCCTGAGCGCTTGACAATACCTGGGTGGCCGCCGAACCGCCCTCGGCGGAAGCCTGGCTGACCTGGACGATCGCACCCGATACCTCGCCGGTGCCTGCCGAGGCCTGCTGCACGTTGCGGGCGATCTCCTGCGTGGCGGCCCCCTGCTGCTCGACCGCCGAGGCGATCGCCGAGGCGATCTGCCGGCTCTCGCCGATCACTGTCGCAATATCGCTGATCGCCCGCGCAGTGTGCTGGGTGACATCCTGGACCTCACCGATCTGAGCGGTGATGCTTTCGGTGGCCCGCGCAGTCTGGGTCGCCAGGTTCTTCACCTCGGAGGCCACGACGGCGAAGCCCTTGCCGGCTTCGCCCGCTCGGGCGGCTTCGATCGTGGCGTTCAGCGCCAGCAGGTTGGTCTGGGCGGCGATGCTCTGGATCAGTTCAACCACCTCGCCAATCTTCTGGGTGGTCGCCACCAGCCCCTCGGCGGTCGCCTGGGTGCGCTCGGCGTCCTCCACGGCGCGCGCCGAGATGGTCGAGGACTGGCCGACCTGCTGGCCGATCTCGCGCACCGACGCCGCCAGCTCCTCGCAGGCGGTGGCTACGGTCTCGACGTTGGCGCTGGCCTGGGTCGCCGCCGCCGCCACCGTGCCGGCCTGGGCGTTGGTCTCCTCCAGGGTCACGTTCAGGGTCTGGGCAGCCGCCTCCAGCTCGGTCGCCGCCGCCGAGACCAGGTCGACGATCGCGCCGACGCTCTGTTCGAACTGGTCCGCGAGTTGGTTCATCGCGCGGCGCTTCTCGGCCTCGGCCCGGCGCTCAGTCGCGACTGCCTCGGCTTCCATCTCCCGGGTCCGGGTCATGTTGTCCTTGAAGACCTGCATGGTGTTGGCGATAGAACCGATCTCGTCGCGCCGGCCGACACCGTAGACGTCGACCGCGAGGTTGCCGCCGGCGAGTTCCTTGAGGGCCACCACCACGCGCTTGATGGGCTCGATGATGCCGTAGCGCGCGATCGCGAAGCCGAGGAGCGACCCGAGGATCAGCCCGGCCGCCGACACCGCGATCAGCAGAGTGCTGATGCGATGGAAGGTCGCGTCGGCCTCGGCAGCGAGCTTGTGAGTGGCCTCCTCGGCGAGCGCGACATACTCGGCGACGATGGCGTTGAGCCGCTCGGCATCGTCCTGGTTGGCGCGCACGGCCTCGACGATCCGGCGCTGCGCCTCGTTGATCTCGATCGACGACCCGGCGCTGCCGACGATCTTGAGCAGATCCTCGAGACCGCGCCGGTAGGTCCCGAACTCGGCGTCGGCGCGGTCCAGGATCGCCAGGCGAAGCACCTCGTCAGCGGTCGTCAACGCCCGGGTCTTCGCCAGGCTGGCTTCGAGCTCATCCTTTTCCCGAGCCACCACCGTCAGCATCTGCGCCAGACGCTCGGCGGTCGGCTCGGCAGCGATCTGGAATTCAGAGCGGTTGAGGGTCGTGACAAGCTGGGTCAGCCGCAGCCCCTCCAGCGCCTCTACGCTCGCACGCTCAAGCTTGAGGGCGATTTCGTCCATAGT
>CAYNFA010000745.1:0-2391 GCA_964396345.1 uncultured Thalassobaculum sp. | reverse complement strand
CGGCGAACGGCACCGGCTCGCCAAGCCGGTCCGCCATGGCCCCGGCCCAGGCGCCGGCCGAGACCTGCACCGCCGGCGCCCGGAACCGGCCGCCACCGGCGGTTTCGACCAGGAAGTCCTCGCCGGTCCTGGTGATCGCGGTGACCTCGGTGTTCTCGTGGACGACGGCGCCAGCGCGGATCGCGGCGCGTCCGAAGGCGGGGGCGGCGAGCCGCGGGTTGGCGTGGCCGTCGGTCGGCGACAGCGACCCGGCGACGGCCTCGGTCGACAGGTACGGAAAGCGGTCGCGCAAGGCGTTGCGGCTGATGATCTCCAACTCGAGATCGTAGTCGCGCGCCGACCGGGCGTAGGCCTCCAGCGTGCCGACGTCGTCCTCGCGGAAGCACAGCCGAAGGTGGCCGAGCGGCAGGAACTCGACGTCCTCGCCGATCAACTCCGGTAGCCGGCCCCAGATCTCGCGGGCCCTGTTGGCAAGCGGCAGTTGCGGCAGGAAGCGGCCCTGGCGGCGCACGTTGCCGAAATTGGTTCCGCTCGCCTGCTGGCCGATCAGGCCGCGCTCCAGCAGGATCACCGACACGCCGCGCCGGCGCAGGAAGAACGCCGTCGCCGCCCCCATCAGGCCGCCGCCGACGATCACGACGTCCGCCGCCTGCTCGGTCATGGCGCGATCTCCGTGGCGGCCGGCAGCGGCTTGACAGGACCCTGGCCGCGCAGTCGCCCGACCCGCTCCACCGGCACCGCCAGGGCCGCCGCCAGCACTTCGGCGCCGGCGAGGCCGCAGTACCGGCCCTGGCAGCGGCCCATGCCGACCCGGCTGAAAGCCTTGGCGCGGTTCACCTCGGGCGCGCCCTGGGCGGTCGCGGTGCGGCGCAGTTCGCCGGCGGTGATCGCCTCGCAGCGGCACACCAGCGTGTCGTCGGGGAGGGCGGCGGCCAGGCGGGCCGGCCAGGGAAACGCGGTCTCGAGGCCGGTGCGGAACCGCTCCATGGCGCGCCGTGCCGTGCGAAGCCCGGCGATCTCACCCTCCGCGACCGGGCGGGACAGGTCGCGCAGCGCCGCGCAGGCCGCCAGCCGGCCGGTGATCTCGGCGGAATCGGCCCCCAGGATCCGGGCGCCGTCGCCGGCCAGATACACCCGCTCCACCGAGGTCCGGCCGTCCTGGTCGACCACCGGCAGCCATTGCCGCACCAGCGGATCGAACGCGAAGCGACAGCCCGCGAGGTCGGCGAGCTGGCTCTCCGAGCGCAGCCCGAAGCCGAGGCCGACGGCGTCGCAGTCGAAGCGCCGCTCGCGACCGCCGGCGTCCAGGACGCGCACCGTCTCGACATGATCGCCGCCGTCGATTGCCAGGGGCGTCACCCCGGTCAGCATCGGGATCCGCCGCGCCGCCAGCCAGCCCGTGTAGTACAGGCCCTTGGCCAGCATCGCCGGCCGGGCCGCCAGCGACGGCATCGCCGCCAGCCGCCGGGAGTATGCCGAGGTGTCGAGCACCGCCTGCACCTGGGCGCCGGCCTTGGCGTACTGGTAGGCCACGAGATAGAGCAGCGGCCCGGTGCCGAGGAACACGCAACGCTCGCCGATCGCGCAGGCCTGGGCCTTCAGGGCGATCTGCGCGCCGCCGAGGCTGAACACGCCCGGCCGTGTCCAGCCCGGCACCGGCATCAGCCGGTCGGTCGCCCCGGTGGCGAGCACCAGGGCGTCCCAGCGCACCGCTTCGCTCCGCCCGTCGCGCGCCAGGTGTACGGCGCCGTCGTAGACATGCCAGGCCAGCGTTTCCGGGCGGTAGTCGATGCGGCCCGCCAGCGCGTCGAAGTCGCGGTGCAGGGCGGTCGCCTTGCCGGCTTCGAAGCCGTAAAGCTCCTCCGGCGGGCGCCGGAAGCCGTCGGGCTGGCGGCGGTAGATCTGGCCGCCGCCGCGGCGTCCCTCGTCGACCACGATCGGGCGCAGGCCGGAGGCGACCAGCCGCTCGGCGGCGCGCGCCCCGGCGGGGCCGGCGCCGACCACGACCGCTATTGGGCCGGCCATGGGACCTCCCGGGTGACGAGCGCCATGCCGTCGGCGACCGGGGTCGAGCAGGCGCGCAGCGGCTCGCCGTCGACGCTCCACACCAGACAGTCCTGGCAGGCCGACATCAGGCAGAAGCCGGCGCGCGGCCCGTCGCCGAACTCGCTGTCGCGCAGCCGCCGGCCGGCGGTCAGGATCGCCACCTGCAGGGTGTCGCCCGCCAGCGCCTCGATCGCGACGCCGTCGACCACGATCCGCACCGGCGCGCGATCGCGTTCGCCCAACCGGCGGAACTGTCCGCTCATCCCCCACCTCGATCCGCGTCGCCGATCAGCGCCCGCAGCCTTCCAGGCTTCCCCGGCGTTGTCCAACCGAAGCTGGGCCAGC
>CAYNFA010000744.1:0-2406 GCA_964396345.1 uncultured Thalassobaculum sp. | reverse complement strand
CCACGATGCGCTTGTCCACCAGCACCGCGATGCGGTCGCAGATCCGCGCCAGACTGTCCAGGTCGTGGGTCACCATCACCACCGTCAGGCCAAGGGCACGACGCAGGTCGAGGATCAGTTCATCGAAGGCGGCGGCACCGATCGGGTCGAGGCCGGCGGTCGGCTCGTCGAGAAACACCACCTCCGGATCGAGGGCCAGGGCGCGCGCCAGCCCGGCGCGCTTCTTCATGCCGCCCGAGAGCTGCGAGGGGAACTTGCCGCAGGCATCCGCCGGCAGGCCGACCAGGGCGACCTTGAGCCTGGCCAGCTCGTCCATCAGGGTCGACGGGATGCCGCCGCGCTCGCGCATCGGGACCTCGATGTTCTGGCCGACCGTCAGCGCGCTGAACAGCGCGCCCTCCTGGAACAGCATCCCGAAGCGTCCGGCGAGCCGGGCGGTGCTGGAACCGTCCCAGGCGACGCGCTCGCCCAGCAGCGTCACTTCGCCGGCGGCCGGGCGCTGCAGCCCGATGATGGCGCGCAGCAGCACCGTCTTGCCGGTGCCGGAGCCACCCACCACACCGAGGATCTCGCCGCGTTCCACCGTCAGGTCGAGGCCGTCGTGCACCGTCTGCGCCCCGAAGCGGTTGACCATGCCGCGAACCGAGATCGCCGGTCCGGTCTCGACATCGGGGACGGCCTGCACGGTCAGATCCCGATCTCGGCGAAGGTGACCGCGAAGATCGCGTTCAGGATGATCACCAGGAAGATCGATTCCACGACCGCCCGGGTGGTCTGTCGTCCGACACTCTCGGCGCTGCCCGAAACGCCGAGGCCGTTGTGGCAGCCGACCAGGGCGATCACCAGGGCGAACACCGGCGCCTTGATCAGGCCGACCAGGAAACTCCAGATCGTCACGCCCGAGGCGAGTTGGGTGAGGAACTGGGCGGACGAGAGATCGAGCAGGAACAGGCACACCACCGCGCCGCCGGCGATCCCGGCGACGTCGGCGAACACCGTCAGCGCCGGCAGCGCCACCATCAGCGCGACGACCCGCGGCAGCACCAGGACGTCGATCACCGACATCCCCATGGTCTCCAGCGCGTCGACCTCCTGGTTGACCTTCATGGTACCGATCTGCGCCGCGAACGCGCTGCCGGAGCGACCGGCGACGATGATCGCCGTCAGCAGGATGCCGATCTCGCGCAGCACGGTGACGCCGACCAGGTTGACCGTCAGCACCGCCGCCCCGAAGCGCGTCAGTTGCAGCGCCCCCATGTAGGCCAGAACCACGCCGACCAGGAAGCACAGCAGCCCGACGATCGGCAGCGCGCGCACCCCGGTCGCCTCGATCTGCGCCACCACCGCCGTGCCGCGCAGCGTGCCCGGGCGCACCACGACCCGGCCGAGCGAGGCGACCACCACGCCGAGCAGGCCGAGCAGGCTGCGGCCGGTCCGCAGCGCCTCGACCCAGCGGCGCCCCATTTTCTCCAGGGTGTCGAGCACCGCCGACCCGGCAGGCGGGGCGATCGCGGTGGACGGATCCTCCGGCGCTGCCTTGTCGAAGATCGACCGCAACCCGTCGCGGAGCCCGACGACCTCGATGGGCACGCCGCGCGCCCCCAGACGCGCGATTGTGCGCTGGATGACCCAGGCGCCGGCGCTGTCCAGGCGACGCAGCCCGGCTGCGTCGACGGTGACGGATCCGGCGGTCCGTTCGCCCAGTGCCCGCAATTGGTCGTCGACGAGCAGCGCGGTGCGCAGCGTCCACGCCCCGCGCACCCGCACGACCACGCCGCCGGCGCGCTCGTCGACGGCCAGCGCGTCGCCCGCGGTGACGTCCGCTCCGTCCGCCTCCCGTCGATCGACCGTCGCTGCGCCCACCATCCGCTCCAGATGCGTTCAGCCGGCAGGATACCGGCCGCGCGGCGGCGCGACCAGGGAGGCGACCGCACGACCTTTCCGACCGGCCGGATGCCAGACGGTGGCACGCGAGGGAGGATTGATCTAAAGGGGACGACTGGCCGAACGCGGGAGAGCGTGATGAACCTGAAGGACCACATCCGGTCGGTGCCGGACTTCCCGAAGCCGGGGATCCTGTTCTACGACATCTCGACCCTGCTCGCGCACCCGGCGGCGTGGAAAGTTACGGTCGACCGGCTGGCCGACGCCATCCGGCCGTTCAAGCCCGACCTGCTCGCCGGCATCGAGAGCCGCGGCTTCCTGACCGCCGCCCCGCTGGCCCTGGAACTCGGGCTCGGCTTCATCATGGTCCGCAAGAAGGGTAAGCTTCCGGGCCCGACGGTGCCCTACACCTACGATCTCGAATACGGCACCGACACCGTGGAGATCCAGGAGGGCGCGGTTGCCCCGGGGTCCCGGGTGGTCATTCTCGACGACCTGCTGGCCACCGGCGGCACGCTCAAC
>CAYNFA010000743.1:0-2410 GCA_964396345.1 uncultured Thalassobaculum sp. | reverse complement strand
CCGAAGCCCTTCACCTGGACCGCCGATCCAGACAAAATCATCGCGGCCGTCAAACGAGGGCACCAACTGTTGGATTCGATCCACTAGATTGCGCCGCAAAGACCCTGACCGAGGCCCTTCACACTTGCCTCGACGCGATCGACAAGGACCTGCGCGAACGCACTCAGCGCGTACTTGACGAGCAGGAGCGCCGTAAGCGGACCGGTCGCGCGTCTGAGAGCCATGCTTCCAACAACTGAGGAGACAACAATGAGCGACCAGATGATCGCGGCGTGGCATCGTCGGAGCGTGTTGAGCCGCGAAGATATTTTTGGAGCAGCCGATCCGCGTCCGACGCCGGTTTCACCGGCCGCGCAGCGGCAGGTCAATGTGTCCGTGCCAGGCATGCAGGGCGGGGACTATCGGCCGGGCGGAGTTATGCTGCTGACGATCAACCCGGCGGGCGTAAGGACGACTATGGCCCCGCAGCCGACGATGTCGCGCTCTACGATGCATACCGAGCCTTTGCAAGGACCGGCAGTCAGGCTTCCTTCTCCGAGGCGAGCGGCCTGTTCGCGAAGCAGATGCGGGCTTGGCGGATCTATACTCAGCGCGTCGCCCCGATCCTGCATGCAGCACGTACCTCGATCGAGCGGATCGCCTATGCTTATGTGGCTCCGTTCCGCGTCCGTGACGACAGCGCTGCCCTAATCAAAGAGTCCGCTCAGCGGGCGGCGTATGATGCCGGGCTCGGCGCTCTTCTCGATGCGCTCGACCCCGGGCTGCTGATCTGCCTCGACCGTGTATCCGAGGGGTGTGCGCTCCGCCACGTGGCCGGCCGGCCCGGATGCCGGGTCAAGTACTACACACGCAAGCGGGATGCGCATCAGCAGCGCCGTGAGACTCTGCGGGAGATCGCAGTCTCGGACGAAGCCGAGGCGCGGTGGGATGTTAAAGCGGCCCGGGACGCGAAGACTGATCGGGTATGAGCACATTTAGTGTTCACTGGATCGATTGGAGTGCAGCCCATGGGATCGCTAAAAATCCAGAACTTACTCAAACGTACCGATCCGGGCACCGCAGACTTGGCCGAGAGCCTCGCCAGATCGAACTGGAGAGTGCCGCCGCGGTCATCGCTCGCCGCGTGCGCGAGGGCACACGCGGCCTTGACGAGGGGTGTCAATCGGCGTCGCCCGCCCCAAATCGGCAACCGTAACCCCGAAAACCGGCCCGAGAGATTGTTGGGCTATTCAGCCTCCAGAAGCGTCACCAGATCAGTCTCTGGGTGACGCTCGGGCAGACGCCATTCCGCCAAGCCTCGGAAATGGCGGCGCAATTTCGCGCTCGCCCGGAGGCGACCCGTAGAGACCAAACTGTCGGAAGAAGAATGGCTGGGGGACCTGGATTCGAACCAGGGTTGACGGAGTCAGAGTCCGTAGTCCTACCGCTAGACGATCCCCCAGCAAATCGGGCCGCACCGCGGAACGGGCGGTCGCTTTATCACATCCCGCCGAGGCGTTGCAAACCCTCAATTGCGCCCGTCGGCGCGCCGGTCGGGCGGCGCGCGCGATGGGGGATGGCCGGGGCGGGGGCCGGGCGGATACACTGGATCGCTGAGACGTGTCCGAAGGGACCGCAACAGGACAGCGAGGAACGGGATGGCGATGGGGCTGGAAGGCTGCCGAAGCGCCCCGTCCCGGCGACGAACGCGACGGTCGGCCAACGGCCGCGGCGAGGGAGCACATCACGGGGACGGGACGGCGGCGCGCGACGACGACGCCGACAGGGAGGCATCGCCGACGCACCGCGAGCCGGCGGCGGCGGCCGGCGCCGGCGAGGTGCTGGCGGCGATCGATCTCGGCACCAACAACTGCCGCCTGCTGGTGGCGCGCCCCGACGGTGCCGGCTTCCGGGTGATCGACGCGTTCTCGCGGATCGTCCGGCTGGGGCAGGGGCTCGACGGCTCCGGGCAGCTCGGCGAGGACGCCGTCCGCCGCACCCTTGACGCGCTGGCGGTGTGCGCCGGCAAGATGCGCCGGCGCCGGGTAACGCGGTTCCGGGCGGTCGCCACCGCGGCCTGCCGGCGCGCCGGCAACGGCGTCGAGTTCCTGGCGCAAGCCGCCGCCGAGACCGGGTTGACCCTGGAAATCATCACCCCGGAGGAAGAGGCAGCGCTCGCGCTCGCCGGCTGCCGGCCGCTGTTCGACCCGCGCATCCCGGGGGCGCTGGTGTTCGACATCGGCGGCGGCTCGACCGAGATTGCCTGGCAGCGCGACGGGCCGGCCGGCCGGCGGGTCGCCGCGCTGACCATGCCGATCGGGGTGGTGACCCTGGCCGAGCGCCATGGCGGCGACCGGTTCACGCCCGAGACCTTCGAGGCGATGGTCGGCGAGGTCGCCGACCGGCTGGGTGGGTTCGAGGCGCGCCACGG
>CAYNFA010000742.1:0-2415 GCA_964396345.1 uncultured Thalassobaculum sp. | reverse complement strand
CAATCCGGGTCGAAGGCATGGCCGAACGGCGGCGTCGCGGTCGAGACGGTGCCGGCTGGGAACACCACGACGGCGCCGCCATCCGCCAGTTCGCGCAGCGCCAGGCGACGGGATTCCAGGTTGGTCGCGAGCGCGGCGCGGGTTTCGGCGAAGTCGATCGGGGGCAGGAACGGCTGCACCTCTGGGGCGCGGAACAGCACCGAGTTGGTCAACACCTTGAAACGCGGCCGGATGCGCGACGTCATGTAGCTGATGATGATGCCGTCGAGCACACCGAATGGATGGTTGGCGACGATCACCAGCGGCCCGTCCTTCGGAACCGCCTCCCAGCGAGCACGGTCGTAGACCAACTCGAGCTGCAGTTTGCGGACCGCGGCGCTCCAGAAATCCTCGTCCGGTACAGGGTTGAGGCGGTGCTCCAGGTACAGCCGCTTCAGCTTGGGCTGACCGGTGAACCGCTCCACCATCTGGATCACCAGCCGCTTCAACAGCGTGTGCTCCGGGGTGGCGTAGGAGAAGTTCGGAATCTCCGCGTGCGCCGGGCCCGGCGCCGGGGACAGCCGCTTCAACAGGGTAGAGCCTCGGCCGATGGCCATCACGTTTCCTCGGTGTCGACCGTTCTTCACCGGTCACGGTCGCAAATGCTCGCGCGGAGCCGCGACGGCGGTCAAGGCGTCTGAGGGCACCGTTTGCGGGTGGCATGGACTGTCATGTGTCTGCCCACATCCGAAGCAGGTTAAGGCGCGCCTTTTCGACCCGCTTGATGGTCTGTCCCTCTCCGCCGCCGCTTACCAGCGCGTCCATGACCTCGGCGAGGTCGCCGATGATTTCCCGACGCGCCGGGTCGCGCACCAGGCTCTCCATCCACGTAACGATAGCCAGACGCCGGCCCCGGGTGATCGGGTTGACCCGGTGGACGTAGTGCGTCGGATACAGCACGGCGTCACCGGCGGCGCGCTTGTACATCTGCTCGCCGAAGGGTGTCACCAGGACCAGTTCCCCTCCCTCGTACGCGGCCGGATCATTCAGGAAGATGGTGATCGACAGGTCCGTCCGCATCCCCGGGTGCGGACCCATCAGGGCGGCGTCGACGTGCTCACCGTACCGGTTTTCTTCGACGTAGGAAGCGAAGATCGGCGACAGGATGCGGCGCGGCAGCGCGGCGACCGCGACCTGCTCGTTCTGGCGCAGGATGGCCAGCACCTGCTGCGCCAACTCCCGATATTCAGGACTCTGCGGGGACACCTGAGAGTTCTTCTTGATGTTTTCCCCCAGCGGGCCGCCGCTCTGGGTGCCGTCGACGAACTGGGCGCCAAACAGGCGCTTCGCTATGGACTGGACCTGATCCTTAGACAGCAGCCCCTCGATGACCGCGACCATCGATTCCTCCCGAGCAGGCGCCGGGCGGTTCCGGCCGTTCGGAACCTAGCAGACGATGGAACCGGGGGCGACGGTGCAACGTTGCCCCTACGAATGGCACGCCAATTGCTTTGACCATCCCGGCACCGGGCGCGTCGGAATAGGCCGCCGCGCCGGCTGGACCAGGGAGACGCAAATGTCGCTAGCCGCAGCGCTCAAGAAGGGCCAAGCCGCCATCGATACGCTCGGGAACTGGGACCCGTTCCCAGAGGCCGGGTCAGAGCGCGCCGCGCCGGCGAAGGTCCCGTCACCCCGTGCGGCTCCGGCGAACGTCAACGCCGCCGGCGAGCGCCAGGAGCGTGCCCCGGCCCGACTGAGGGCGGTCCGCGAGGCGGCCGACCCCGGGGTTGCGACCCGTGCGACGCGCGTTCCGACCCAGGCGAGGGCGGTGCTGTCGTCCAAGGCGGCGGCGGCGCGTCCGACGGCCGCCCGCGATCGCGGTGGCAAGGCGTCGTGGATTCAGGAAGGACTTCCGCAGCAGGGCCGCGTCAACGCCGCGCAATACGTTCGCGAACTGGAGCGGTTCGCCGCCGAGGAGGCCCGCCGCGTCGTGGCCGACACCGTGATGGACGTCAACCCGGGTGAGATCGAGGGTGTGGCGAAGCTCGCCGCGCGTATCCGGGGACGCTATCTCGCCAAGCTTCTCGATCTCGGCAACCCGTCGAAGTCGACCGTGCAGGATACCGAGGTCCGCGAGTTGACACGCTACCGCGAGACCTACGAAGAGCTCGCCCGTGGCCTTGATATGCTCAAGGCTGCGATCGAGGCCGGGGATGTGGGCGTCTCCGGCATGGTTCGGCGCTGACCGCGACGGACCTTTTGCATTCCCCCCGACTTCGAGGGCCGCTTCCGGGCGGCCCTTTTTTTGTGTGCCGGGCGGGGCATCGTCGCAACCGCAGGCCGCTACACCGCAGGCGCAGTCTTGGGTGCAGGGCCCGGCACCCGGCGAACGGGGGCGTCTGCAACCGATTGGCGGGCGGGGGGGGGGGGGAGGGG
>CAYNFA010000741.1:0-2416 GCA_964396345.1 uncultured Thalassobaculum sp. | reverse complement strand
CATCACATCGAAGGTGATGGGGGAACGGCCGAGATCGTAGATGGCGTACAGAATCGGGCGAGCCGGATCCGGACTCGTCATCGCGGCACCCCGCGCCCGACCCTCAGTTCGGGTTCAGCCATTCGCTCTCGAAGATCTCGTGACGGGCCGGCATGTCGCCGCCGAAGAAGCGTTGATAGTCGCGCGCGGCCCGCTCGTAAAGCTCCCCCGACTGCGCCCGCAACCGACCGGCGGCCAGGATGAAAAGCTTGCGCACGTAGCGGTGGATCGCCGGCTCGTCACCGGAGGGCCGCCAGCCGCTGGCGTGCAGGCGCTCCAGGGCGACCACCGCGTAGTCGGGCATGGCGTTGCGCAGCGCGAAGGCGGCGAGCTTGAGCAGCCCGGCGGCGGTTTCCTCGCCGCCCCAGGCCTCGATCGACACCGGCTTGCGCACGAACACCGCGTCGCAACCGCACAGCGCGCCGTAATTGCCGTCGACCGCGAGGTAGCTGAGCGGCTGGCCGCGGCCATCGTAGTCGAGCCGCATCAGCCGGAAGCCGAGCCGGTCGATCAGGTGAGCGAAGATCGCCGAGGCGGTCTGGGTCTCGAAGGAGTCGTCGAACTGCACCTCGACCCGCAGCGCCAGCACCCGGTCGAGCGACCGGGCGCCGCCCTCCAGCACCGCGAGCTCGTGGCCCTCGACGTCGATCTTCAGAAAATCGGCGCGGCCGCCGGCGTCCGCGAGGTAGGCGTCGAGGCTGGTCGCCGGCACCGTGATCGTGCCTTCGACCGCGCCCTCGTCCGGCCGGACGTCGGCGAACCACAAGCTGTCGTGGTTCGGCTTGGTCGCGCCGACATAGACGCGGTGGGCGGTGATGAACAGCTCGAGCGTGCTGTCGGGCACCGCGCCGAGCGCCTGCGCCAGCACCGTGACGTCCTTGCGGGCCGCATATTTGCCGGCCAGCCGGGCGGCCTCGACCGGCTCAGGCTCGAACATCCGATAGTCGAGCGGCGCCTCGTAGCCACGCCAGGACGGGTGCAGGCCGTAGCGCCCGCCGGCATCGACCACCACCGTGGTCCATAAATCGGGGGCGCGGGTCGGGGCGGTTTCGGTCATGGCGGCGTTCCTCGGCTCCGCGGGGGTGGGGATCAGCGGACGCGCTCGATGCCGGGGTGGCGCGGGTCGGTCGACCACACGGCCCCCCGGAAACCGTCGGCGTCGAGCTTGGCGGCGATCGCCGGCTGATGGTGGTAGGCGCCGACGAACACGTGGTCGAGGCCGTCGAGCAGGTCGGGGCTGCGCGGCCGGATGACCGCCTTGCCACCGGCGCCGTAGGCCAGCCGGCCGGCGTAGTCGGGGTTGTCGTCGACGAACCGGGTCGGCGCCGCTCCCTCGGCGAACAGGTTGTAGAACGTCACGCCCTGCGAGGTGGCGCCATAGACCGCGGTGCGGTCCGGATCGCCGTCGAAGGCGGCAAGAAAGTCCCGGTGGGCCCGGCGGCGCTCCACCACCAGGTCGATCCGGCTCGGCGCCGGATTGCGGGACGGCACGTCGGGGCGGCCCGGATGCGCCAGGATGCCGACGTCGTGGCCCTGCAGGATGTCATGGCCGGCCGCCACCACCAGGCCGGCATCGGCCAGCAGGCGGTGCCGGGACGCCTCGTCGAAGTAGTGCAGGTGCTGGACGTGCACCTCCATGTAGGCGCCGCTGGCGGCGATGAACTCCAGGGTCGGCACCTCGACATAGGCGAAGCCGTCGGGTCCGACGGCCGCCCCCAGCGCCCGCACGAACGGCCGGACGTCGGCGATGTGCTCGATCACCTGGCGGCAGATCACCCCGTCGAAGGTCTCGTCGAGCGTGCCGGGGCCGAAAAAGTCGTTGATGACGCGAATCCGGCCGGCCTGGTCGCCAAGCAGGGCCGGCAGGTCGTCGTTCGGCTCGACCACCGTCACATCGGCGCCGAGGTCGGCGAGCAGCCGGGCGAGGCTGCCGGTGCCGCCGCCGACTTCCAGGATCCGCTTACCGGCGAGCCGGCCGCGCCCGAGAAAACCGATCAGAGTGTCGTAGCGCTTGTGCATGTCGGCGGAGACCGGCCGGTTGGTGGCGGTCTGCCGGCGGTAGATCTCGGCGATCGTCTCGGCCGCCATCTCGCGGTTGAAGACGTGGCCGCAATCCCGGCACTGGCGCAGCCGCACGGTAGCGAAGCGGTCGGTCAGGGCCGGATCGGCCACCACCCAGAACATCTGCGCCCGGGTCTCGTAGACGACCCGGGCTCCGTCGGCCTCGCACAGCGGGCAGATCTCGGTCGACGCATCGGTCATGGGGCGCCAGGCTCCTTGCGCCGGTCCACCCGGCGGCGTCCGTGCTATAGGGGACGAACCCGCCCGCGATCAAGGCAAACCCATGCCCGCGACCGTTCCCGCTGCTCCCGGCCCT
>CAYNFA010000740.1:0-2424 GCA_964396345.1 uncultured Thalassobaculum sp. | reverse complement strand
TGCTGGCCGACCATGATCTTCAGCAGCGCCGAGAAGCCGGGCTCCAGGATCCGGGGCTCGGGCGCTCCGGCTTCCGCCAGCGCCGCCGCCAGCGCCGGGTGCGCCGCGCACAGCCGCGTCAGCCCTTGGCGGAGCGTGTCCCGAAGGTCCGCCTCGGTCATTTCGGCGGCCCGATCACCCGGGCGGCCTCGCGCGCCGCCTCGGCCATCGTCAGGAACACCGCTCCCGCTTCGGTGAGGTGATCGATCAACGCCGCCATGGCCTTCATGCGGTGGCCGCGGCCGGAGACGAACGGGTGGAAGGTGTAGGTGATCACTCCCCAGTCCATGGTCTCGCGCATGTAGTCGAAATCGGCGGTCCAGTTGTCGACCACGCCGCGCCAGTGCGCCAGGCCGGGGTTGAGGGCGCCGCCCGACAGCACCGACCACTCGAAATGCGGATAGTCGTCGAGGCTCCAGCTCACCGGCATTTCGACCAGCGCGGTCTCGCGGCCGAAGCGGGCCGGTTCCAGCAGCGCTGCCGTGTCGCCGAGCCGAGGGCGATAGGGGCAGTAGTCGTTGCCCATCAGGCTGGAATCGTACTCGAAGCCATTCTCGATCAGCAGCTCGAGGGTGTGCGGCGACAGGTCCCAGGATGGCGAGCGGTAGCCGACGGGGGGCGATCCAGTGATGGTGCGGATCGCCTCGATGCCGCGCGCCAACTCGGCGGCCTCCTCGGCGCGTGGCAAGTCGTTGGGCCGGCGGTGGGTCCAGCCGTGGTGGCCGATCTCGTGGCCGGCCTCGACCAGGGGCGCGACTGAGGCCGGAAAGCTTTCGATGGTGTGGCCTGGCGTGAAGAACGTCGCCCGGATGTTGCGGTCGGCGAGCAACAGCCTGATGCGCTCGACACCGACAAGCCCGAACTCGCCGCGCGACAGCGCGGTCGGGCTGACGGTTCCCTTGGCGATCGGCAGCGACAGGGCGTCAAAGTCGTAGGTCAGGCAGACGAGGTGACGTATCAAATTTTACAACTCCGGACCGCGACGGTAGCTGGTGCGGCGGTGAGCGGACAAGCGGGACCGCTCGGCCGGCATCGCCCGCCGCCGTCTCGCATCTCTATGTTGTGGGGACCGGAACTAGTAGTCGCCCCTGGAGTTCCAACGGTTCCGGCCCGTCACCCCGGCACGAGCACGACGCCCAGGCGCGCGGGCGCAGGCTGCGCATCCGGATCGCAGGCTGCGCATCCGGATACAGGCCAGACGGCTGATCGGAGTGTCCGATGGAGGATGACAGAGTACGATTGGAGAAGGTGCGAACCGGCGTCCCGGGCCTCGACGATGTACTGGCCGGCGGCCTGACCACCGGGCATCTGTTCCTGCTGGAGGGCCATCCCGGCACTGGCAAAACCACGGTGGCGTTGCGCTTCCTCCTGGAAGGCGAGCGGAACGGCGAGCGTGGTCTCTACATTACGCTGTCGGAGACCGACAGCGAGCTGCGGGCGGGTGCCCGGTCGCACGGCTGGACGCTCGGCGACGGCATCGAGGTCTTCGAACTCGCTCCGGCCGAGTGCCTGCTCGACGATAACCAGCAGCAGAGCCTGCTGTATTCCTCCGACCTTGAGCTCGGCGAGACGATGAAGCTGATATTCGACGCGTTCGAGCGGCTGAAGCCGGATCGTGTCGTGCTGGACAGCCTTTCCGAGATCCGGCTTCTCGCGCAGAGCTCGCTGCGCTATCGGCGGCAGATCCTGGCCCTCAAGCACTACTTCGCCAAGCGCTCCGCCACGGTCCTGCTGCTCGACGATCTGACGGCTGAGACGCTGGACAAGACCGTCCACAGCGTCGTTCACGGTGTCATCCGGCTGGAGGAGCTGGCGCCGGACTACGGCGCCGAGCGGCGGCGGCTGAGGGTCTCCAAGTACCGCGGCCAGGCGTTCCGCGGCGGCTTCCACGACATGGTCATCAATACCGGCGGGGTCTCGGTGTTTCCGAGGCTGGTGGCCGCCGAGCACCGGGCTAGCTTCACCCGCCAGCGGATGACCAGCGACATTGCCGGGCTCGACGCCCTGCTCGGGGGCGGTGTCGAGCAGGGATCGAGTACCCTGGTCCTCGGCCCGGCCGGGACCGGCAAGAGCACCTTCGCCCTGCAGTTCGTCAGCGCTGCGATCAGGCGTGGCGAGAAGGCCGCGATCTTCGTGTTCGACGAGGAACTCGGCCTGCTGTTCGACCGCACCCGGGTGATGGGGTTCGATCTGGAAGGCGCCCGCGCCGCTGGACTGCTTCACATCGATCAGGTCGATGCGGCGGAGCTGTCGCCCGGCGAGTTCGCCCACCGGGTCCGGGTGAAGGTCGCCGAAGGCGGTGTCAAGGCGGTGGTGATCGACAGCCTGAACGGTTATCAGGCAGCGATGCCCCAGGAGTCCTTCCTCATCCTTCACATCCACGAG
>CAYNFA010000739.1:0-2428 GCA_964396345.1 uncultured Thalassobaculum sp. | reverse complement strand
CAAGGCCGACCTGAATGAGCGACCACATCCCCCTCGAGCCCGTGTCGCCCGCCGATCTCGACGCGGTCTCGGCCATGGTCACGGCGATCCGTTGGCCGCACCGGCGCGCCGACGTGCAGAGCCTGATGGAACTCGGCGAGGGCCGGATCACCCGCGATCCCGTCGACCGGCGCCTGCTCGGGGTCGGGCTGTGGTGGGCGTTCGGCGAGCGGGCCGCCCGCGTCGGTCTGGTCATCGTCGACCCGGCGAGTCAGGGCCGCGGCATCGGCCGCCGAATGATGGACACGCTGATCGCCGATGCCGCCCGGCCCATCATGCTGCTTGCCACCCGGGCCGGCCGGCCGCTCTACGACCGGTTGAGCTTCGTCGAGACCGGCGCGGTGTGCCAGCACCAGGGCGACTACCGCGGCCGGCCGATCGCCGATCCGCGGATCCGGGCCGCCGATCCCGACGACCTCCCGGCGATCCTGCGGGTCGACGCCGAGGCGACCGGCCTCGACCGCGCCCGGCTCCTGCGGCATCTGACGGGCATCGGACGCACGGCGCTGCTGACGGGCGGCGACGCGGTCGTCGGGTACGCGGTCGAACGGGCGTTCGGGCGCGGCTCGGTCATCGGGCCGATCGTCGCCCCGGCTGAAAGCGACGCCATCGCCCTGTTCGACGCGCTCGCGGCCCCGGGTCTCGTGCGGGCGGACCGGGCGGCGTCCGCGACGGCGCTCGGTCGCCACCTGGAAGCGCGCGGACTGGCGCTCGACAGCGAGTCGGCGGTCATGGTGCTGGGCGAGTGGCCAGCCGCGGTCGCGCCGCCGCGGCTGTTCGCCCTGGCCAGTCACGCGTTCGGATGACGGAGGGCAGCGCATGCACCGGGTGATCGTGATCGGCCGCGGGCTGATCGGCAGCGCCGCAGGGCGCCATCTTTCCGACCTGACCGACGGCGTCGCCGTCCTCGGCCCCGACGAGCCGGCCGACCGGGCGTCGCATGCCGGGGTGTTCGCCAGCCACTACGACGAGGGCCGGATGACGCGGATCGTGGACCCCGATCCGGTCTGGGCAGTCACTGCCAAGCGGTCGATCGAGCGCTACGCCGATCTCGAGGCGGAAAGCGGCATCCGGTTCTTCACCGAATCGGGCTATCTCGCGATCGGCGGCCCGGGCGCCGACTATCTCGCCCGTTCGGAGGCGGCCGGCCGGGCGCTCGGGGCCGACATCACGCGCCTTGATGCCGCCGGCATCCGCGGCCGGTTTCCGTTCCTGTCCGTGCCCGACGACGCCGAGGGGCTGCACGAGGGCGCGCGCGCCGGCCATCTCAGCCCGCGCGCCATGGTGCGGGCGCAGACCGAGGCGGCGCGCCGGCGCGGTGCCACGATCATTGCCGACGAGGCGACGGCGGTCCGGGCGGTTGCCGGCGGCGTCGAGGTCGAGACCGCCGGCGGCCGGACGCTGCGGGCCGAGCGCGCGCTGGTCGCCGCCGGGGCTTTCACCGACGCCTGCGGCCTGTCGCCGGTCGACTTGCGGCTGCGGATCTTCGGCCGGACGGTGGTGCTGGCCCGCATCGACGACGACATGGCGGGCGACTTCGCCGGCATGACGACGATCGGCCACGCCGAGACCGGCGCCTACATCCTGCCGCCGATCCGCTACCCCGACGGGCAGCGCTACCTGAAGATCGGCATAGGCACGACAGCCGACGCCGCGCTGCAGAGCCGCGCCGATCTCACCGGATGGTTCAGGAGCGCTGGATCCGAGGCCAACCGCCGCGATTTCCAGGCCTTCCTGACCGCGCTGCTGCCGGCGCTGGCGCGCTGCCGCCACTGGCACACCGACGCCTGCGCGGTGACCTGGACGGCGACCGGACTGCCCTACATCGACCACGTGCTCGACGACCGGATCGCGGTCGCGGTCGGCGGCAACGGCAAGGGCGCGAAATCGGCCGACGACTGGGGCTGGCTGGCCGCCCGCCTGGTGATGGGGGCCGACTGGGACCACCCGGTCGAGCGCGACCGCCTGCGCCTGCCCGAACGGCTGCGGAGCGGTGTCGCCGGGTAACCTCGCCCCGGTAACCTGGCGCCGGCCGCGTCAGCCGGCGGCGACCGCGTAGATGTCCTTCACCGGCCCCGGCAGCGGCATCGCCTGCCAGGTCGAACCGCCGTCGCGGGTGCCGAAGACTTCGCCCTGGTAACGGGCGCCGACATAGACTTGGTCGGGATCCGAGGTGTGCAGGCCGATCGACATGATGGTGCCGTGCACCTGCACCTTGTCGAAGCGCGACCAGGTCGCACCGGCGTCGAGGCTGCGGTAGACCCCGCCGTCGTGACTGGCGGCCGCGACCGACAGCGCCGCGTACAGGGTGCTCGGGTCGTGCGGCGAAACCTTGATGTCGCGGCCATAGGTGGTGGGTGAGAAGCGCCCGACCTGGAGGTCCTTCCAG
>CAYNFA010000738.1:0-2436 GCA_964396345.1 uncultured Thalassobaculum sp. | reverse complement strand
GATCCGACACTACCGAGATTGGTGGTCCAGACGCGTGATTATCGATCTGATTGTCGCCTTCAGTCGACCCCGGCGTCGTCCCCCGCGCCGTCCGCGAGCGACGAACAACTATCGTTTCCGCCGCTTCCTATCGTCTAAATTATTGGACGATGGTCCCGAGATGTAAAGGATTTTGTGGTAAATGGATTCTGTCGGCGGTAACGGAACCGCGGAATCCGAGAGTCTCCCGGGCTTCGCGGGTGCCCCGCGGGACGCCATTGGGACTTTGATTTCCGACGTGGAGTCTTGCTCGATGGGGGGTGATCGGTATCTTTGGTCCGGGCTGGTTCCGGTCCGGCTTGCGCCGGAAGCGGTAGCTGCGATCGTCGACTGGTGCCGGTCTCGGAGGGTGCTTCGCCCGATGGCGGTCGTTGGCGGGCCGCTCGTTGCGGGGGCGCCCGGTCTGGCCCTGGTGCACGCCATCGAGGCCGAAGGCCTAGCGCTGTGGACGTTCGATCGGGCGACCAGCGCGAGCCTGTCGACAGTCGCCGACGCGGTGGCAAGCTACCATTTCGAGAATTGCGACGCGGTGATCGGGATCGGTGGCGCGGTCGCCCTCGAGGTGGCGAAGGCGACGGCGCTGATGAGCGGTCAGCGTAACCCCTACGGTGCCCTTGCGGCCGAACCGGGAGCCGATGGCGTACCGGTGGACGCCTTTGCCGTTGCTTCGCTGTTGGTGGTGCCGTTGACGCCCGCCGCGGCGCTTTCGGTCGGTGCCGCCGTCTGGATCGCCGACGAAACCGGCATTGCCCGTCCGCTCCGGCACCCGGCGCTGCGCCCGGCCGAGGCGATCCTGGCGGACGACCTGCTGACGTCGGTGCTGGACGGCACAGTTCTGCGCTCAGCCGCGGTCGCGGCGCTGATCGTCGCGGACGCAGGCGCCGCCGACGACGCGAGTTTGGGGTTGCTGCGGTCCCAGGTCGGGCCCGGCGCAATCGTCCGCGCCGGGCTCGACCTGGCCGGATTGGTCGAGGCCGGGACCGGACCGCGACGCCGGTTGGCGCTCGGCGCCGCCGTGGCTGCCGGGCTCGGATTCGCCACGACCATGGCCACGCTTGCCGCCCCGGCTGGCTGGCTTCCCGCTGCCTGCCGCCGCCTCAAGCTCGACGAAACGGCGACGCCCCCGCGGGCACTCGAACCCTCCATCATCCGGGCGACGCGCGCGGCCTGTGGCCCGGAAGCTCTCGCCGCGCTGGACCGGGTGTTGGCCGAACTCGGGCTGGCGCCCGCCGACGCGCCGCGCCGCCGTTCCCGGCGGGGGCGGTTGGCGTGACCATCGGCCCGCGCATCCGCCCGGTGGTGCCGTCGGATCTGCCGGTGCTCGCAACTCTCAACAACGCCGCTGTCCCGGCGGTAAATCGCCGGTCCGAGGCGGATCTCGTCCGCCTCGCCGAGACGGCGCCGTACTTCCGGGTGGCGTGCCTCGCGTCGCCCACGATCACTGGGGTGGCAACACGACGGCGTCCTCGTCGGTCTGCTCATCGCGCTCGCCCCTCGCGAGGACTACGACAGACCGTGCTGCTCATGCTCCGTGAGTTGGCGTGCTGAGCGTCGAAAGGACCTCAACCCACCGCCGCCCGACCACCTCGGGCGTGAAGTCCCTGAGAACCAGGGCCTGACCCGCCCGCAATGCGCGGGCGATCCGCTCTGGACGCATGGCACAGGCCGCGTCGATCCCGTCGGCCAGGCTGTCGACCAGCAGGGCGTGGTCGGAGAACGCGCGGTAGGACGGCAGCGGCGACGCGACACAGAAGCGCCCGGCCGCGATGGCCGCGATCAGGCGGTTGGCGCTCTTGAGCGCGGACTCCCCGTCCAGGTCGCCGGGCAGCAGGACCAGGTCGGCGCGCTGGAGCTCGCTGACCTGTGCCGACAGGGACCATTCCACGAACCGCACCCGCAGCGGGCTTCCGCTGGCGTCGCCATGAGGGTCGAGCAGGCCGCTGAACGGGCTTCTGCCCGTCGAGACCAGGGTGAGTTCCAGGGGGCGGCGCTCGGCAAGCTCGACCAGGCCGGGCAGGTGCGGAAACAGGTATCTGGCGTTGGTGGGCGAGCCGTACCAGACCAGCCGCAGCGGCCGGCGCCCCAGGTCACCGCCGATTGCCCTTACCGCGCCTTCGATCGGGTCCGGTACCCGATGGACGGGCCGGTCCCCGGCGGTCCAGCCGTTGACGAGGGAGGCCATTGCGCTCGACGGCACCACGAACGCGTCGGCTCGCGGCACCAGGGCCCGCATGGGCGCCAGCAGACGGTGCTGGTGCAGGTCGTCGGTGACGTCGAGCACGACGATCTTCCCGGCGGCACGCGCGATCTTGACAAGCGGCCGGCAGTCCTGGAACACCTTGGCGAACAGGATGAGGTCAGCCGACTCGATCTGGCCGCTCTGCGTGATGTGGGCGG
>CAYNFA010000737.1:0-2443 GCA_964396345.1 uncultured Thalassobaculum sp. | reverse complement strand
CCCTGCCGCTCGGCCTGTCGGGGGCGCTGGTGCTGACCCGGCTGCAGTCGCGCGCGACCACCTCGCTGTACACCATCTTGGTGTCGCCGATCCTGACCCCCGGCATCGTGCTCGGCGTCACCACCATGATCTTCTGGCGCGACAGCTTCGGCGTCGAGGCCGGGCTGTTCACCGCCGCGGTCGCCCAGGCCAGCTTCATCGCCTCCTACTGCATGCTGATGTTCATGGCGCGCCTGCAACGCCAGGATCGGGCCTTGGAGGAGGCGGCACTCGACCTCGGTGCCTCGCCGGTGCTGGTGTTCCGGCGCATCACCATGCCGTTTCTGATGCCGACCATGATCACCGCGTCGTTCATCGCCTTCCTGCAGTCGATCGAGAACTACAACACCACCTTCTTCGCGATCGGCAGCTCGTGGACCCTGGTCACCGAGATCGGCTCGCGCATGCGCTTCGGCCTGTCGCCGACGGTCAACGCCATCGGCGTGCTGTTCGTGGCTCTCACCGTCGTTGCCGCTGTGGTGTGGGTGCTCGCGCGGCGGCGCGAACTGGCGCGCAGCGGCGACGGTTGACCGCCCGCCCACGCCCTGGTGCAGTGCCGGCCATGCGGTTCGTCGTGCGCTGCCTTCCCGGCTTCTCCTCGCGCGTCCCGGCCCCGGTGCCGGCGCGCGCCGCCCTGCCCGAGTGGCTCAGGGCCATGCCGTCGAGCGTCGCCGCGGCGGCGCTGGACGGGGCTGAGATCCGCACCCTCAAGCACTGCCCGCCGCTGATCGACGCGCTCGGTACCGGCGTGCTGTTCCCGCTGGCCGCCGACCTGACGGTGCGCGGCGGCGAGCTGTCCTGGGACTGGGACGCGCCGCTCCACCCGGATGCCGGTCACACCCGATCGCCGATCGGCGTGCACCTGCCCGAGCAGGCGGCGGGGGCGCCGTTCCGCATGCCGCCGGGGCAGTTCGTGGTGAAGTTCACGAACTTCTGGACCGTCGAGGTGCCGGACGGCTGGTCCGTGCTGTTCACCCACCCGCTGAACCGCGAGGACCTGCCGTTCCGCACCCTGTCCGGCGTGGTCGATTGCGACCGCTGGCGCGACGGGATGGTGCATTTCCCGGCGCTGTGGACCGACCCCGGCTTCGAGGGCGTGCTGCCGGCCGGAACACCCGTCGCCCAGGCGATCCCGGTGCGGCGCGAGGCGCTGGAGCTGGTGGTCGAGGAGATGGATGCCGACCGCCTCGCCGTCCACCGCCGGGTCGAGGAGGCGCTTGCGGCGGATCCGGGTGTATACCGCAAGGACTATCGCCGGGGGCCTCCCTAGCCCGGGCTCCGGCGCGAGACTACGAAGACCATTCGGAGGAGACGACGCGATGCAAGCCCACGACCTGAAGAGCCTGCTGGATCTCGAACGAATCAAGCGCCTCAAGGCGGCCTATTGCCGCTACCTCGACACCAAGCAGTGGGACCGCCTGCGCGGCCTGTTCGCCGACGAGACCGTGTTCGAGGGCTTCGGGTCCGCCCCCACCGGCTCCAACGCCGACCAGTTCGTGGCCGGCATCACCGCCCGGCTGACCGACGCGGTGACGATCCACCACTGCCACATGCCGGAAATCGAGTTCCTCGATCCCGACCGCGCCCGCGGGGTGTGGGCGATGATGGATCTGGTCGACCTCGGCGAGGGCCGCAGCCCCAAGGAGGCGCCCGGGCATCGCGGGTTCATCGGTCACGGCCACTACGAGGAGGAGTACCGCCGCGACGGCGGGACCTGGAAATTCTGCTTCCTGCGGCTGACCCGGCTGCGCGTCGACCCGCTGCCGCTCGACTACCCGGCGGCGCGCCGCGACCTGCTCGCGCACGCGCCCGGCTGGCTGCCGGTCGGCTAGGCCGCCGCCGGAGGTTCGCCGCCGCCCGCCAGCCGTATGCGCCCGGATGCCCCCTGGATCAGCAGCTTCAGCGCCGTCGCCCGCAGCTCCGACCCATCGCCCGGGCGGGCCGCCAGCAGCGCCTCGGCCTCGTCCAGGCGCCGCAGGTCGCGTAGCGCCTCGGCCTTCGCCAGCCGGACCGCCGGGGCGGTCTCCTCGAGGCCGTCGAGATCGGCGAGCGCCGCCTCCGGCCGGCCCAGGCGGAGCGCGATGCGGGCGCGGTTCAGCCTTGCGTCGGGGTCGCCGGGGACGCGGGCGAGGTAGTCGGTGAACCCGGCCTCGGCGTCGGCGACCCGGCCGAGGTCGAGCAGGCAGGCGGCGCGCTCGAAGACGGCGTTGGCGTGGTCCGGCGCCAGCGCCAGGGCGGCGTCGTGGGCGGCGATGGCATCGGCCGGCCGGTCCAGCCGCCGGCGCACCAGGCCGCGGTTGTAGTGCAGGGCCGGGTTGCCCGGATCGGCCCGGAGCAGGGCGTCGAGCGCACGTTCGGCGGCCGGCCAGTCGCCGGCCCCGACCGCGCGCGCGAAGCCTTCGGC
>CAYNFA010000736.1:0-2445 GCA_964396345.1 uncultured Thalassobaculum sp. | reverse complement strand
TGAGCGCTGGCCGCCGTGGACGATGTGGGTGTGGCAGTCGATCAGCGCGGGCGTGATCCAGCCACCCTCGCCCTCATGGACGATCGAGGCCAAGCCCTCGACCGGCCCCGACAGATCCTCGCGCGGGCCGACCCAGGCGATGCGGCCGTCCTTGACCGCGACGGCACCGTCCTCGATCCTGCCATACGGGTCCGGTCCGACCAGGGTGGCGACACCGATATCGACCCACAGAGAATCCCACATGCTACGCTCCACCCAAGGGCAGGCCGTCCGACAACCGGCGCCGCCACCAGACCGTAGCCGGACGGCGGCCGCTATGCAAAATCCTCACGCTTTTCGATGGTTCGCCCCTTGGGCGCTGCTTCCGGAAGGCTGGCGTCGCGACGTTCTGCTGGAGGGCGACGCCGGCGGAGCGTTCACCCGGATCGTCCCCGGCGGCGATCCAGCCGGCGCCGAGCGCCTCGCCGGGGTGGTGGTGCCGGGGATCCCCAACGTCCACAGTCACGCCTTCCAGTTCGCGCTCGCCGGCAGGGCCGAGCGCGCCGGGCCCGACCGCGCCGACAGCTTCTGGACCTGGCGCGAGGCGATGTACGGCTTTCTCACCGATCTCGACCCGGACGGCATCGAAGCGATCGCCACCCGGCTTTACCGGGCGATGCTGGCGCGCGGCTACACGTCGGTCGGCGAATTCCACTACGTGCACCACGCCCCAGGCGGTGCCCCCTACGCCGATCCGGCCGAGACCTCGCGCCGCCTGCTCCGCGCCGCCGAGGCGACGGGCATCGGCATCACCCTGCTGCCGGTGTACTACGAGGATGGCGGTTTCGGCGGCCTGCCGGCCGGCGAGCGCCAGCGCCGCTTCCTGCACGATCCCGATGGCTTCGCGCGGCTGCTGGAGGCGCTGGAGCCGGAGTTCCGGGGGCGCCCGGACCGCCGCCTCGGAATCGCACCGCACTCGCTGCGGGCCGCCCGGCCGGACCGGCTGGCGGCCGCGGTCGCCGCGCTGGACCGCCTGGACCCGACCGCCCCCCGGCACATACACGTCGCCGAGCAGCCGCGCGAGGTCGCCGATTGCCTCGCCTGGTGCGGCCGGCGACCGGTCGAACTGCTGTTCGATACGCTGCCGGTCGACCAGCGATGGTGCCTCGTCCACGCGACCCATCTCTCGGAATTCGAGCGCCGCGCGATCGCTGCCTCGCGCGCCGTGGCCGGCCTCTGTCCGACCACGGAGGCCAATCTCGGCGACGGCCTGTTCCCCGCCGAAGCCTATCTAGCCGAAGGTGGCGCCATCGGAATCGGTTCCGACAGCCACGTCTGCGTCGATCCCGCCGAGGAGTTGCGGTGGCTGGAGAACGGTCAGCGCCTGTTCACCGGACGGCGCACGGTGCTGGCCGACGGCCCCGGCACCTCGGTCGGCACCGGGCTGCTGCAGCGGGTCTGCCGCGGCGGCGGTGAGGCGCTCGGCCGGCCGGTCGGTGCTCTGGCCGCGGGCCGGCGGGCCGACTTCGTGGTGTTGGTGGACGACGCCCCGTCCGATGCCGGGCCCGACGATCCCGCCGCCGTCGTCGACCGCTGGATCTTCGCCCCGGCGGGTGTGCGCGTGGCCGCGACGATGACCGGCGGGACGCGGCGCGGCGACACCTGATACCCGGACGATCTTCCCGTTTTCGTATAGGTTCGATCGACGGTTGCATCTAGAATATGCTCCGGCTTACGCATCGTGCGGCGAGACTCCGAGAGCAGTGCACCATGGCGCGGCGGGAACCAACCACGACGAGCCTCCTCGAGACCCGGGCAGTCGAGGCGGCCGACCTCCTGAAGATCATGGCGAACGATCGCCGCCTGCTGGTGCTGTGCGAACTCGCCGATGCCGGCGAGCGATCCGTCACCGAACTTGAGAGCGTGAGCGGGCTCAGCCAATCCGCACTGTCTCAGCACTTGGCGAAAATGCGCCGCCATGGAATCGTCAAGACGCGGCGTTCGGCACAGACGATCTACTACTCGCTTGCCTCGTGCGAAGCGTCGGTCCTGATCGAGGTTCTGTGTCGTCTGTACCTGCCGCTCGTGAAAACCGACGTCGCCCCGGAGGCCGAGAATCTGGCAGTCGGGTGACGCCAACCCGGGCCGTGCCATGACCGAACCGAAGACCGAGTTCATCGATTCCGCGACACTCGCCCAATGGCTGCGCGAAGGCGGCGTGGCGTTGTTCGACGTGCGCGAGCCCGACGAATTCGCCCAGGCCCGCATCCCCGGATCGACGCTGGTGCCGCTGTCGCGGTTCGACCCGTCCGCCATCGCCGCGGCCGACGGCGACCGCATCGTCCTGCACTGCCGCAGCGCCAGGCGGTGCGGCTTGGCGGCCGAGCAGATGCGCGCCGCCGGCGACCGTCGCCCGTTGTACCGGCTGGAGGGAGGGATAATCGCCTGGGTTCAGTCCGGCCTGCC
>CAYNFA010000735.1:0-2456 GCA_964396345.1 uncultured Thalassobaculum sp. | reverse complement strand
GACCTCGTGGCCGTCGCTCGCCAGCTCATAGGCCGTCGTGACCCCGACGACGCCCGCACCCAGAACCACGACCCTCATGGCGATCCCCTTGTCTCAAACGGCCGCTATGACCGCGATCTCGACGGTGAACTGCGGGGCGGCGAGCTTCGATTCCACCGTCGCCCGGGCCGGCGCGCAACCCGGCGCCACCCAGCCGTCCCAGACCTTGTTCATCTCGTCGAAGGCGGCGATGTCGGTCAACCAGATGGTCGCCGAGATCAGCTTGGTCTTGTCGGTGCCGGCGGCCTGCAGGAGCGCGTCGGTGCGCTCCAGGATATTGCGGGTCTGCTCGGCGACGCTCTGGCCGGGGGCGTCGATGGCGACCTGGCCGGCGAGGTAGGCGGTGCCGTTGTGCACGACCGCCTGGGTCATCCGCGGCCCCGGCTGGATCCGGTTGATGGTCATGTCGGTCTCTCCTGTCGGTGTGGATGGGGGCGAAAACCTGGGTGGGGCTAACGCGAGAGGCTCGGCAGCCAGAGCGCCAGCGCCGGGAACGCGAACACCGCCACCGCCGTCAACACCTGGCACACGATGAAGGGCGCCACGCCCCGGTACATTTCCTGGGTTCTGAAATTGGCGGGCGCGATGCCACGCAGGTAGAAGATCGCGGGCGCCATCGGCGGCGTCAGGTATGAGGTCTGGATCATGATCACGACCAGGACCGCGAACCAGATCGGATCGATGCCGGCCGGCTGCAGGAACGGCGTGAACAGCGGGATGCATATCAGCACCACCGACACCCAGTCGAGCAGGGCGCCGAACACAAACACGATCGCCAGGAACAGCAGCAGCAGCCCGAAGGCGCCGAGGTCGAGGAAGGCGACGAGGTCGGTTACCAGCATGCCGCCGCCGTGCAGCCGGAAGATGCTGGTGAACATCGTGCCGCCGGTCACGATCAGCAGGATCATGGCCGAGATGATCACGGTCTTCACCATGGCGCGCCACAGGCCTGGCCAGGTGAAGTCGCGGTAGATGACGTTGAGCAGGATCGCCCCCGTGGCCCCGACCGCGGCGGCCTCGGTCACCGCGGCGATGCCGGTCAGGATCGAGCCGATCACCGCCGTGACCAGCAGGACCGGCGGCAGCAACGCCTTGGCGGAGAAGATCAGCTTCTCCGACAGCGGCATCCGCAGCTCCTCTGCCGGTACGCGCGGAGCGGCGGCGGGGTTGACGATCGCGTAGCCGACGATCCAGAGCACGAACAGCCCGACCATCACGAAGCTCGGCAGCAGGGTCGCCGCCAGCAGGTCGCCGACCGGCACCTGGGCGACCGAGGCGTAGATGACCACCACGATCGACGGCGGGATCATGGTGCCGAGCGACCCGCCGGCGCAGATCGTTCCCGAGATCAGGCCGCGCGAGTAGTTGGCCTTGACCATCGGCGCGATCACCAGCAGGCCGACCATCACCTCGACCGCGCCGACCACGCCGGTGCCGGCCGCGAACAGGGTACACATGCCCATGGTCGCCAGCGACAGGCCACCGGGGAGCCGGCCGAGCCAGATCTTCATGCCCTCGAACACGCGCCGGCCGATGCCGGACTGTTCAAGCACGGCGCCCATGAAGATGAACAGTGGCACCGCCGCCAGGGTGTAATTGGAGGCCACGCTGCCGACGAAGCGGAACAGCTGCAGGCCAGCGAGCTCGCTGAAGATCGGTATCGCGAAGCCGACCGCCGTAACGATCAGGCTGAGCGAGATCGGTATCCCGGCGAAGATCAGGAGGAACGCCGCCGGGAACATCAGGGCGGCGAGGGGCAGGCTATCCATGAGCGTTTACCGGCGGGTCTGTCGGCGGTCCGCCGATGATGCGGGCCAGCACCTGCAGCCACAGCGCCGACAGCCCGACGGCCATCATCAGGCGGAACGGCCAGACCATCGGCTGCCAGGGGCTTACCTGCTCGAGTTCGCCGGTGATCCAGGCCCGCCAGAACTGCCCCCAGGCGGCGTAGCAGAGCAGGCCGATGGCCGGCAGCACGAGCGCCGTGAACACCACGATCTCGATGCCGCGACGCAGGCGGGGTCTGAAAGACTGGGACAGGATATCCACGGAGACGTGCTGGTTGTATTTGAGCGCCAACGCGCAGGCGAGCATGAAGCCTCCGCCGTTCAGCATGTAGGCGACGTCGAACGCCCATAGGGTGGGCATCCGGAACACGTAGCGGGACGTCACCTCGATCATGGTGACGGCGATGAGACCGAGCGCGCACAGCGCCGCGGCCCCACCGCAGAGTTCCGATATCCACCCGATCGGCCGAATCAGTGAACGCATGATCGAAGCTTCCGGCTGGATCCTGACGGACCGGGTGGACATCGTCACCTAGGCTCAGTCGAGCGTGCGGTAGCTCGCGTTCTTCAGCCAGTTGTCATAGAAGCCGTAGTACGATTCAGAGACACGCTTCATCCAGTTGTCGCCCT
>CAYNFA010000734.1:0-2460 GCA_964396345.1 uncultured Thalassobaculum sp. | reverse complement strand
TCGCCAACTACTACCTGGCGGGCAGGGTCCCGAAGCAGACCGGCAACCAGCACCCGAACATCAGCCCCTACGACCTGTTCCCGACCAGGACCGCCGACGTGTTCGTCGCCGGCGGCAACGACCGGGCCTTCAAGCGGCTGTGCGCCGAACTCGGCAAGCCCGAGCTAGGCGGCGACCCGCGGTTTCGGTCGAACGGCGACCGGCTGACCAACCGCGACGCGCTGCGGTCCGAGCTGGCGGCGCTGCTGGCCGACGTCGATGGCAACGAGTTGACCGACCGCCTGCTGGCCGCCGGCCTGCCGATCGGCCCGGTTCGCAACACCGAGGAGGTGATGACGCACCCCCACACCATCCACCGCGAGATGGCGATCGAGAAGGACGGCTACCGTTCCTGGGGCATTCCGATCAAGTTCCGCCGCACCCCCGGCTCGATCAAGAGCCGGCCGCCGCGGTTCGCCCAGCACAGCCGGGAGATCCTGGCGGAGCACGGTTTCGGCGACGACGAGATCGCCGCCCTGACCGCCGATGGCACCGTTCTGGAAACCCGTCGAAAGACATAGTTTCAATAGTTTAAATATTGAGAGTCATGTTGATTGTGAGGAAATGATGCGGAAGATCGCCATCCTGGACGACTACGCCAACGCCGCCCTCGATCTCGCTGACTGGGCCAACCTGTCCGGGTTCGAGCCGGTGGTGTTCAACGACAACCTGGTCGATCATGACGCCCTGGTGGCGCGGCTCGCGGAGTTCGAGGTGGTCTGCGCGATGCGCGAGCGGACGCCGTTTCCCGCCGCTGTCCTGGATCGCCTGCCGAACCTGAAGCTGTTCATCACCAGCGGCATGCGCAACAAGTCCGTCGACTTCGCCGCGGCCCGCAGGCGCGGGGTGGTGTGCTGCGGCACCGAGAGCCCCGGGACGACCACCGTTGAGCATACCTGGGCGTTGATCCTCGCCACCGCCCGGCACGTTCCGCACGACGACCGGGTCATGAAGCAAGGCGGCTGGCAGACCCGCATGGGCGTCGACGTCCGCGGCAAGACCCTGGGGTGCCTCGGTCTCGGCAAGCTCGGCGGCTACGTCGCGACGATCGCGCCGTCCTTCGGGATGAAGGTGATCGCCTGGAGCGAGAACCTTACCGCCGAACGCTGCGCCGAAATTGGCGTGGAGCGGGTGTCGAAGCAGGAACTGTTCGAGCGATCAGACATCCTGACGATCCACATGCTGCTCTCCGATCGCTCGAAGGGACTGGTACAAGCCTCTGATCTTGAAAGAATGAAGGCGAGCGCCATTCTGGTGAACACGTCGCGGGGCCCGATCGTCGACGAGGCGGCGCTGCTCGACATCCTGCGTGCCCGCCGGATCCGGGCGGCGGCGATCGACGTGTTCGACCACGAGCCGCTGCCGGCCGACCATCCGATCCGCGGCCTCGACAACGTCGTCCTGACCCCGCACATCGGCTACGTCACCGAGGACACCTATCGCCTGTTCTACGGCCAGATGGTCGAAGCCATCAAAGCCTGGACGGCGGGGTCGCCGATCCGGACGATCGAGGCGTGAGCGACGCCCGCGCAACAGGGAGGACAGTCATGACCGAACGCGTACTGGTGACCGGCGGCTCGCAGTCGATCGGCCGTGGCATCGTCCAGCGACTGCTCGACGACGGCTATGCCGTGACCATCCTCGACCGGGCGGCGCCCGAGCCGCCGCTGGCGGCGCGATGGGTCGAGGTCGACCTGATGGATCCGGCGGCGACCGACGCGGCGGTGCGGGCGGCGCTGGAGGACGGCCCGATCACGCGGGTGGTCCACAACGTCGGCCACGTCCGCCCGAACTTCCTGGACGAGACCCGGCTCGAGGATTTCGACGCGGTCATGGCCCTGAACGTCCGCACCACCATCCAGATCACCCAGGCCCTGCTGCCGGGGATGCGGTCGGCGGGGCAGGGCCGGATCGTGGCGATCTCGTCGCGCGCGGCGCTCGGCAAGGAATTGCGGACCAGCTACGCCGCGTCCAAGGCGGCGCTGCACGGGCTGGTCAAGACCTGGGCCCTGGAACTCGCCCGCGACGGCATCACCGCCAACGCCATCGGCCCCGGCAGCATCGACACGCCGCTGTGGCGAGCGGTCAACCCGTCCCAGGATCCGCGCACCCAGAAGATCCTGGAGTCGATCCCGGCCGGCCGGCTCGGCACGCCCGAGGACATCGCCAACGCGGTGGCGTTCTTTCTCGATGCCCGCTCCAGCTTCGTGACCGGTCAGGTCCTCTACGTCTGCGGCGGTCTCACCGTCGGCAGCGCGCGGGCATAGCCATTGGCGATCGCTGAGATCAATAGATTAGACTCACTCTAAACTTGCGGCTCTGCCACCATACAAATCGTGTTCGGCGTGACTCGAACCGGTGTCGATGCAGGGGAATCGGGTGAACGGCTCATGATGCGATGAGGGATGCGAGGAAGTCGTC
>CAYNFA010000733.1:0-2460 GCA_964396345.1 uncultured Thalassobaculum sp. | reverse complement strand
CCGCCACCGTCACGCCGAGCTGGCCAAGCGCGGCCGTTTCGGGCGGCGTTTGCTCCGCGGGCGCAACGCTGGCCATCAACGGCCGCCGCTGCCCAATCTGGACCGGCACGTCGATCATCTCGCCGTTGCGGATCACGCCGAGCTTAGCCTGCTGTCCGATCTCGGAAGCGGCGATCAGCTTCGGCAGGTCGCGCACCGTCTCGACCGGGCGGCCATCGACCGCTCGGACCACGTCGCCAGCCCGCAGTTGGCCGAACGCCGGACCGTTGGCCACGACATCGGCGATCAGCGCCCCCTTCTCGCTGTCCAACGCCATCGCCTGAGCGATCTCCGGGGTTACCGGCTGGACCGACACCCCGAGCCAGCCACGATCGACCCGGCCATTCGCCTTGAGCTGAGCGACAACGGTTCGGGCGGTGTCGGACGGGATCGCGAAACCGACGCCCACCGAGCCGCCGTTGGGCGACAGGATCGCGGAGTTCACCCCCACCACCCTGCCATCGGTGTCGAACAACGGCCCTCCGGAACTGCCGCGGTTAATGGCCGCGTCGGTCTGGATGAAGTCGACATAGGCGCCGCCGTCGATGCTGCGGGCGCGCGCCGACACGATGCCGGAGGTGACCGTGCCGCCGAGCCCGCACGGGTTGCCGACCGCGACCACCGGATCGCCCACCCGCAACGCCGCGGAGTCGCCGAACGCCACCGACGGCAACGGCTCGGGCGCGGAGACTTTCAGCAGCGCCAGGTCGGTATCGGGATCGGTGCCGATGACGGTAGCAGGATATTCCCGCTGGTCCGCCATCTTGACCCTGATCTCGCTGGCGCCGTCGACGACGTGGTTGTTGGTAACGACGTAGCCGTCCGGGTCGACCACGAAGCCGGAACCGAGCGCGCTCACCGGCCGCGCCGCTCCCTCGTCAGTCGGCGCGGTCGGCGGCATCGGGATGCCAAAGCGCCGCGCGAAATCCTCGAGGGCACCGCCGGGCGCAAACGGCGACGGGCCGGTCGCCGTCTTCGGTGCCGGCTGTGTGGTGAAGATGTTTACGACGGCCGGAGCCACCCTCTCGACAAGGTCGGCATACCCGCCTGTGGCGGCCGAAGCGGCGCTGCTCCACACCAGGAGGCCGGCACCCGCGATGGCGGCGGCACCTCGACGCAGCCGGCGCAATCTCGCCGCGCCGGGCGCGGTGTCGGCGCTCCGTTCGGACATGATGTTCATCGACTTGCTCCTTCGATTCCACGCGGCTTACCCGCCGCTCAGACTTGAAGATGGCACTCCGACCCGTCACCCGCCTTGCGCGCGGATGAACTCTTCTTCATGCGGGTGCGGGCGGTCACGGCCCGTTGTGGTGGATGGTGCCGGTTCCGGAAACATCGTAACCGCCAAGCTCGGCGCTGCGGCTCTGGAACGCGGCAGCTCCGACCAGCGCCAGCAGACGCTGGATTGGAGGCTCGAACACGTCGCGCCGCCAGAGCGCGAGGTCGTAGCGCTCCTCGGCCATCGGCACGAAGTCGAGCCGATGCTGGCGCGCCACACCCTCGATCGCCAGCCCGGCATCGGCCCGTCCTTCGGCGACCGCAAGCGCCACATCCGCCTCGCTGCGCGCCGGCGGGTCCAGCAGACCCACCGCCTCGCCGGCGAGACCGGCCGTGGCGATCAGGTGGTCAAGCAGGACCCGGCTGCCAGCGCCAGGCTGTCGGGCCATTACCCGGCGCCCGACAAGATCGGCGATCCCGAGGACGCGAAGCGGGTTGCCGGACGGCACAACCAACCCCTGTCGGCGTCGGGCCCATTCCATCAGGACGATCGGTTCGCCCGGCAGAAGGCGCTCCACATACCCGACATTCCAGCCACCGCTGTCGGGTTCAAACAGGTGGATGCCGGCACCGATCACCCGCCCGGCCGCGAGCCTGCGGAGACCGTCCAGGCTACCGTCGAAATAGGTCGCGATCTCGGAGCCGGATTCCCGCAACGCCCAGTCCAACAGCGGATCATGGCTGCCGGCGATCACCGTGGGGCGCGGCAGCAATGGCCCGTCAGCGTCGCGGTAGGCGACGTGACGGCGCACCCAGGCTTCGATTAGGTCACGCGGGAACAGCAACTTGCCGGTGGCCCGGCTGACGGGAAGCGCGTCGGCGGCCACCAGATCGTATATCTTGCGCTCCTTGATTCGCAGATATGCTGCCACCTCGCGGGTGGTCATCAGCTCCGGGGTTCGGCGCACGGGCTCCATTTCGCCGAGCCGGCCCGATCGGTCAGTTGAGCCGGACCGATCCGCGATCGGCGGTGTTGGCGGCCTGTGTTGACCCGTCGATGCCGTACTCGAGCACCGACCAAGCAACCGCCGCCAGGACCAGCATCGCCAAACACGCGGAAACAAAGGCTTTCATCGGATCCTCCCTGGCGACCCGCTAGCGGGTCGCGCTTTTCAGATACTCGATCAGATCGGCTCGGTCACG
>CAYNFA010000732.1:0-2462 GCA_964396345.1 uncultured Thalassobaculum sp. | reverse complement strand
GCACGCCGCTCGGCTGCCTGATGCTGCTGAAGGACACGCTCGGCGACCTGTCCGGCCTGCACGCCGTCGTGGTCGGGCGCTCCAACATCGTCGGCAAGCCGATGGCGCAGCTGCTGCTGGCCGCGGACTGCACGGTGACGATCGCGCATTCCCGCACCCGCGACCTGCCGGCGCTGTGCCGCCGGGCCGATATCCTGGTGGCCGCCGTCGGCCGCCCGGGGATGGTGCGCGGCGACTGGATCAAGCCGGGCGCCACCGTCATCGACGTCGGCATCAACCGGGTCGCGGCGCCCGACAAGGGCGAGGGCAAGACCCGGCTGGTCGGCGACGTCGCCTACGCCGAGGCGGCGGCGGTGGCGGGCGCCATCACCCCGGTGCCGGGCGGGGTCGGGCCGATGACCATCGCGGTGCTGCTGCGGAACACCGTCGAGGCGGCCTGCCGGCGGCGCGGGCTGGCGGTGCCGGAGGCGCTGTAGGGCTTACCCGGCGCCGGATCCCCTGCCAGATCCCCCGCCACCGGGCGCCAGCGCCAGCCGGAGGACGCCCTTGGCGCTGCGGATGTCGACCGGCTTGCCCTTGCGCAGCGCCACCACCAGGCCCTCGTCCTGCAGCGCGGCGGTGGCGGCGCGGACGCGGCGCAGCAGGGCGCGCCACGCCACCACCTCCTCCGGCGCGCCGCCCAGCGCCCGGGCCACCACCGCCGGGTCGATCGACCGGCCGGGGCCGGCGGCGGCGCAGCATTCCAGGATCGCCAGCCGGACCGGCGTGTCCTCGCTGACGGGAGGGGCGACCGGGGCGGCGTTTTCGGTTTCGGCGGCGGGTTGGGCGGCGGGGTCGGGCTTGGCGTCGTCGGGTGCGCGTGTCATATCCGCACTCTACGCGATTGGCGGGAGGGGACCAGACGGCAATGCTCGGGACCATCGACGCCCTGCTGCTCGGGCTCGCCGTGTTCGTCGGCGGGCATTTCGCGCTGTCGTCGGCGCCGCTGCGCGACCCGGCGGTGAAGCGGATCGGCGAGGAGCGGTTCCGTGGCCTGTACGCCCTGTTGGCGCTGGCGGCGCTGCTGTGGACGGTTCTGGCCTACGGCGCCGCCCCGGTGGTGGATGTCTGGACGCCGCCTGCCTGGACCCGCTGGATCCCGAACCTGGCGATGCCGCTGGCCGCCGTGCTGCTGGTCGCCGGGATCACCACCCGCAGCCCGACCGCGGTCGGCGGCGAAAGCGTCCTGGACGAGCCCAACGCCGTGAAGGGCGTTCTGACCGTCACCCGCCACCCGTTCCTGAACGCCGTCGGGCTGTGGGCGCTGTCGCACCTCGCCGCCAACGGTGACCTCGCCTCGATCCTGCTGTTCGCCGGGATCGCGGTGCTGGCCTATGGCGGGATGCCGTCGCTCGACGCCAAGCTGCGCCGGCGGGTCGAGGCGGCCTGGGGGCCGCTCGCCATGACCACCTCCTGCGTGCCGTTCCTGGCCGCCGCCCAGGGCCGGGTGCGGATCGACTGGCGCGGCATCGGGGTGTGGCGGGTGGCGGCCGGGCTCGGCCTGTGGGCGGCGCTAAACGCGCTGCACCCGTTCTACGCCGGGATGATGCCGCACCCGTGATGATCACGCGCTTGTGATCGCGGCCGCCGGTCGCGCCAACGAACGGTTAAGCAAGCCGCTCTAGAAGGACGCTCTCAATTCTAACGACGGTGGGAGAATCTTCATGTCACTGCGCGCCTTGAATGTCAGCACCCGCACCGCCGCGATCGGCGCGGTGGCGCTGGTCGGATTCGCCGCCGTTGGGGCGGTCTCGCTGTGGGCCGACGCCGAGCGGTCGGTCCAGGCCGAGGAGATGGCGGCGCTGCGCGAGCGCAACGAGTTCATCAACCGCGCCGCCGAGGGCTTCCTGAACGCCCGCCGGCGCGAGAAGGACTTCCTGATCCGGCTCGATCCCTCATACGCGGACAAGCACGGCGAGGTCGCGGTGGCGGTGGTGGCGACGCTTGGCACCCTGGCCGACCGCCTCGACCCACGGCAGGCGCCGCTGGCCGCTGCGCTGCGCGAGACCTTCCAGGCCTACCGGGCGCAGTTCCAGGTTGTCGAGCGGCAATGGACCGCCCTCGGGCTCGACGAGAAGAGCGGCCTGCAGGGCCGGCTGCGCGAAGCGGTGCACGCCGCCGAGACGGTGATCGGCGAGCACGCCCAGGACGACCTGATGGTCAAGCTGCTGATGATGCGCCGGCACGAGAAGGACTTCATCATGCGGCTCGACCCGGCCTATGTCGGCCGGCTGGACCAGCGGATCGCCGAGTTCGGCGCCCTGTTGGAGCCGAAGGCCGAGATCCCGGCCGAGGCGCGCCAGTCGATGGTGGCGTCGCTGGTGTCCTACCGCGAGGCGTTCCACGCCTACGCCGATGGCCGGCTCGGCCTTGAGAAGGAGACCGCTCTGCTGTCCGATCTCTACGCCGAGGCCGAGCCGAAG
>CAYNFA010000731.1:0-2470 GCA_964396345.1 uncultured Thalassobaculum sp. | reverse complement strand
AGAAAACATTGGTGAGGCCGACGATCACGGCGGCCGGGCTGTGAAGGATGTTGCCCCCGGCCAGGCCGATCAGGCTGAGCAGCCACGTGGTCAGGCCGTCGGGACCAAGCACGATCACCCAGCCGAAGCTGCGAACGACGACACTGATCAGCAGGGGCGACAGCACCATCATGATGACCACTGCCTTCGCCCGAGCCTTCGCCCGGCTGATGTAGTAGGCGACCGGGTAACCGATCAGGAGGGTTGACAGTGACGCGAGCACGCTCTGGAGAAGCGTCGAGGCGATGATCCCTTGGTATCGGGAGTCGAGCCAGATGCGCTCGTAATTGTAGAGGCTGAGGTCGTGGATGATGCCGTCGACGCGGCTGAAGCGGAACAGGCTGTTCACCGCCAGTGTGCCGAACGGCACGATGAAGAATACCATCAGCAGCGCCGTTGCCGGCAACAGCAAAAGTACGACAGGCGCGACTATCGACAGTCTGCGTTTGGCCAACCTTGCGGTCATTGTCGATAGCTCTGCGGCTTTCTGACCGATCGTCGCACCCATCGAAAATACTCAGTTTCCCATCACCTCGACGCGCCAAAGATCAGCCCACTTGTCGAGGTTGGCATTCATCTTGGCCCGATCGATGCGGATCAGCTTCTTGAGGTTTTCGGCGCCATAGTTGACGCGCTTCTTGTGCTCCTCGGAAAGCTTTACGTTACGGTTGATGGGCGCGACGAACATGCCGCCCGAGATGATTTCCTGGGCCTCGGCGCTGATGAGATAGTTGACAAGGATCTGCGCGGCCTCCGGGTTTGGGGAATTCTTCACCACGTCGAAGTAGTTGGCGAAGAAGCCGGCCCCCTCGGTCGGATACACGAAGCCCGTGGGGGCACCCTTCTCCTGCTGGAGGAAAGCCCGAACGGCCCCGTTCACCGTCATCCAGGCGGTACCCTGGATGATCATGTTGTCGAGCTCGGCTGGCGTGCGCACGAAATGCTCGAGATTGCCGCTCTCACGCAGGTCCTTAAGCTTGGCCACGCCTGGCTGGACGTTGTCCTCGCTGCCGCCGTTGATCTTTGAGAGAATTACCAGCAGATCCTGTGAGAATGCGACGTTGAAGTCGTACATGGCGATCTTGCCCTTGTACCGCGGATCAGCAAGATCGGACCACGCCTTGGGGACCGGTACGCCCGCCTCGGCCATAGCCTTCTCGTTGTACATGATGCCCGTCGCGGTGATGCCGCTGACGACCCCGACCCCATCGGGATCCCGGGCCTCCTCGAAGACCTGGTCAATATTGGTGACGACGACCGGATCGAGCTTTTCGTAGAGCCCCTGCTGCTTTCCGATGGTGTGGGTGAGTTCGTTGGACCAGTAGACGTCGATGTCCGGACGATCTTTCGCCGCCTGCACCTTAGTGAAATTGCCCATGGCGGTGCCGACGACCAGCGTGACCTTGATTCCGGTCGCCTGCTCGAAGGCCGGAATGAGATTACCGCGAGTGAAGCGCTCGATGGTTCCGCCGTAGCCGGCGAACACCACCTCCTTCTGCTGTGCGTCTGCTGTGGCTGCCGTCCCCGCCAGTACGCCCGCGACAAGCACGCCGGCGAGGCCGGAGCGAGAAGCGAGACGTCGGACGAAGCCGACGAGGGACTGGTTTTTTCTCATGGTGTCCTCCTCCCGATTTTCTTTTTGAGCGTGTTCCACGACCGCATTGATACCCCGGCCGTTCAGGTCCTGGGCTCCGATGGTCAACGCTTGCACAGCGTCTCCAGCGAGGCGCAGACGACGTCCGGAACCTCGACGCCCTCGACGAGTCGGCGCCGCCGCTCGGCGGCGGACCGGTCGAAAGGCATCCGCACCGGTGATCCGCTCTCCTCGGGCCGCGCCCCCCGCACTGCCTCGGCGAAGGTGGTCGCCCGGGACTTGAATGTGTCGGTCGGCCCCAGCAACGCGGGATCAATGACAAGCACGAAGAACCCGAACCCCTCGAGCCCTTCCGGCATTGCTTCAGTGCCGCAAAGCACGCCGAGCAGTTGCACAACGGTGGCCAGTCCGGATCCCTTGTGGCCTCCCCAAACCCGAACAGCTCCGGCGAGGGCAGCCACCGGGTCGGTGGTCGGGCGCCCTTCGCTATCGAACGCCGTATCATCGGGCAGCGGCTCGCCGAGCCGCATGTGCATCATCACCTCGCCCTGCATGATGGACGCGGTGCCGATATCCCAGATGATCGGGTCACCGGTGGTAGGGAAGCCGAAGGCGATGGGGTTGGTGCTGAAGCGTGGCTCGGTGGCGCCGTGCGGTGCAACCATCGGCGAACCGTTGCCGGCGGCCATGGCGACCAATCCCTCGCGGGTCGCCATCTCGACGTAGTAGGCAAACAGTCCCGTGTAATACGTGTCGATGGCGCCGACTACTGCGATGCCGCTTGCTTTGGCCTTGGCGATCGCCAGTTTCGTCGCCTGTTGAGCGGCCACGTAGCCG
>CAYNFA010000730.1:0-2471 GCA_964396345.1 uncultured Thalassobaculum sp. | reverse complement strand
CCGCCGTTCCAGCCGTCGACCTTTACCTTGATGATCCCGTCGTCGTCGCCCTGCAGGTAGAACACGGTGTTCGAGATCGCTTGGGCTTGGCCCTTCTTGTTCAGGAACTCTCCGAAGTCGTCGAGATCTTCGACCGGAGCGTTGGCGATACCGTTGATCGTAACCTCCACGCTTCCGACCGCGGAGCCGCCGTTTCCGTCGGAGATCTCATAGACAAAGGCGTCGGTAGCCGTCTCGCCCTGGTCCAGCCAGTCGAACGCGCCATTGGCGTCGTAAGTGTAGCTACCGTCCGCGTTCACCGTGACCCGTCCGCCGGACTCCAGGGTGATCGTGGTGCCGACCGCCGCCTGGTCGCCGTTCACCGCGCTGACGTGGATCGTGTCGCTGCGGTCGACGTCGGCGTCATTGTGCAGCAGGTTGTCCGACACGGCGGTGGCCTCGTCGGTCTCGAAAGCGTCGGCGCCGGCCGTCGGGTCGTCGTTGACGCCCGTGACCTGGACGGTGAGGGTCGCGGCGTCCGAGCCGCCGTTGCCGTCGTCGACCGCGTAGGTGTAGCTCTGCCGGACGGTCTCGCCGTCCGACAGGTGGTCCGCGTCGGACGCGTCGACCGTGTAGCTGCCGTCGGAGGCGATCGTCACGACGATGCCGTCCGCCAAGGTCAGGGCCTGGCCGACCAGGGCCGGATCGCCGTCGATGGCCGTGACGGTCAGGCCGTCCGGTAGGCCGTCGCCGTTCGCGTCGCCGGCATCCTCGTCCAGATCATTGGCGAACACGTTTCCGGCGCCGGTAGCGTCCTCGTCGACCGCAGCGACGTCGTCAATGGCATCGACCGGATACGGGGCGATCCCGTAAAGCTTGTCCGAGGCGTCGCGGTCGCCGTCAGCCTCGCCGACCGAGGTCTGGCGGACCGCGATCCCGCCGAGCGCAATGTCGTCCAGGGTCAGGGCGCGCAGTGTCGATGACAGCGTGAACGAAGTGGTCTGGATGTCTTCGGCCGACATGCCGGCGGTGCCGAACTCGATGCCGACCTCGTAGGGGCCATCGGGGACGCCGGCCACCGACGCGCCGTTCCCGAGATTGGTGACCGAGCCGGACTGGTCGAGCTGGGTGACGTCGTCTCCCGCGACCGCCAGCGTGCCGAGCAGCCCGTCGTCGGCGACGTCGAGGAACAGGCCGCGCAGGTCGCCGATCAGGTTGTCGCGGTCGCCCTCGTTGCTGATCGCGAACAGCAACGTCCCGTCCGCCTGCTCGGTGACTGTTATGGTCACCGGCGCCATGGCGTCGTCGCCGGTCTGGGTGTCGAGGGAGAAGGTGAGCGAACGCATTGGACGGCTCCTGATTGGGTCGGAGCGGAATATGATCGCCTTTAGCGGGGATTTTATATACAAACTGTTTGGGGAATGTGTGGGTGGGCCGTGAGCAGTCAATCCAAGGCGCACGTGCTAGTCGTCGAGGACGACCCGGCAAGCAGCGCGATCCTGGCCTTCCTGTCGGAAGACCAGGGCAAGGTGCGGGTGTCGCAGGCGGGCTCGGCGCGCGATATGCACGCCGCCTTGAGCCGAGACTCGGTCAACCTGATCATCCTGGACCTGCAGCTTCCGGACGAGAACGGCCTGTCCCTGGCGCGCCAAGTCCGCACCCGCTCGGAAGTCCCTATCATCATCGTGACCGGCGACGATTCCCGAGAATCTCGGCTCGCTGCGCTCGAGATCGGCGTCGATGACTTCCTGACCAAACCGTTCGATCTGAAGGAAATGAGTCTGCGCATCCGCAACCTGCTGCGCCGGTCGATGGCGATCCGCAGGATCGAGGCTCTCGAAAGCCCGGCACGGCACGCCTTCGACCGCTACATCCTCGACCACAGCGAGCGTGCGCTGGAGGTGGTCGACGGCGGCGTCGTACACCTGACCGCGAACGAGTTCTTGATCCTCGCGACGCTCTTGAAGCGACGGAACTCGGCGGTCTCCCGGGCGGTGTTGCTGGACGCCATCAGCAGCGGTGACGACGGCCCGTCCGACCGGGCGATTGATATCTACATCAAGAACCTGCGGGCAAAAATCGAGGCGGATCCGCCGAAGCCGTCCCTTATCCAGTCGGTGCGCGGGTTCGGCTACAGGCTGGTCGGCTGACGCTCCCACCTATAGCGAACTTCCGGGAGCCACGCTGCCGGCGCCGTCGGTGAAACGGATCGCCCGGTAGCCTGGGCCTCGTGGAACTGGCGGGGCGCGGTCGCTGGCCCGGGAGGTACCCCTGCCTGGCGCTCGCCTCGTCCACGGGCGGCCTCCCTGAGCCAGCCAGCGTCGCGCGGGCAACTATCCCGCCAGCACCTCGGCTGCCGCCGCCAGGGCCGAGGCCTCGTCCGGCCGGCCGTCCAGATCGCGCAGGGCGCACGCCAGATGGTGCAGATCGGTCAGGACGTCGCCGTCTCCGACCGCTCCCATTGTTCCGATCCGCACCATGCGGTGCCGCAG
>CAYNFA010000729.1:0-2474 GCA_964396345.1 uncultured Thalassobaculum sp. | reverse complement strand
CCTTCGAGGAGGTCGCGAAGATCGCCCACGACGCCGGCATCCCGGTGCACGGCGCCATCGCCACCTCATTCGGCTGCCCGTTCGAGGGCACGGTGCCGGTCGAGAACGTGGCGCGGATCGCCCGTGCCTACCAGGACATGGGGTTCGTCGGCATGAGCTTCGGCGACACCACCGGCATGGCGACCCCGCCGCTGGTGCGCGAGCGCGTTCGCGCGGTCCGCGAGGCGGCGCCGAAGCTGTCGCAGGTCCTGCACTTCCACAACACCCGCGGCATCGGTCTCGCCAACGTGGTGGCCGGCCTGCACGAGGGTGTCGACCGCTACGAGGCCGCGTTCGGCGGCACCGGCGGCTGCCCGTTCGTTCCGAAGGCCACCGGCAACATCTGCACCGAGGATCTGCTTTACCTGCTGCACGAGATGGGCATCGAGACCGGCATCGACATCCGCAAGCTGATCGGCATCGCCCGCGACGTCGAGCCGGTGCTCGGCCACCCGTTGCCGGGCCAGGTCATGAAGGCCGGCCTGCGCCTCGACCTGCACCCGATGGAATCGGTCCGGACGGCGGTCGGTTGACCGGGGACCGATCGATGGGCGCGCTTGCCGGCATTCGGGTTGTCGACCTCACGCGGATTCTGGCGGGCCCGTTCTGCACCCAGATGCTCGCGGACATGGGCGCCGAGGTGATCAAGATCGAGCCGCCGGACGGCGACCCGGTGCGCGGCCAGGGCGCGATCGTCGACGGCTACTCCTGGTACTTCGCGCAGTTCAACCGCAACAAGAAGTCGGTGGTCCTCGACCTGTACACCGACGAGGGCAAGGCGGCGCTTTCCCGGCTGATCGAGACCGCCGACCTGCTGGTGGAGAACTACCGGCCGGGCGTGCTCGCCAGGATGGGCTTCGACGACGCCCGGCTGGAAAAGCTGAACCCGCGGCTCATCACCGCCAGCGTCAACGGCTACGGCTCCACCGGCCCCTACGTCGACCGCCCGGCCTTCGACTTCATCGCCCAGGCGATGAGCGGCTTCATGGCGGTGAACGGCGACCCCGACGGCCCGCCGCGGCGTGCCGCCCCGCCGGTCTCCGACCTGATCGCCGGGCTGTACTGCGCGTTCGGCGTGACCTCGGCGCTGGAGGCCCGGCACCGGACCGGGCGCGGCCAGAAGGTCGAGTCGAGCCTGACCGGCGGCCTGATGTCGATGATGGCCTACCTGTCGGCGGAGTACTTCGCCACCGGTCAGAACCCGAAGCGCACCGGCAACGACCACCCGATCGTGGCGCCCTATGGGCTGTTCGAGGCGTCCGACGGCGAGATCGCGGTCGCCCCGTCGCACAACGTCATGGTGGTCCGGTTCCTCGGCGTTCTCGGCCTCGCCGACCTGCTGAACGAGCCGGACTACGCCGACAACGCCCGGCGCATGGCCAACCGGCCGGCGTTGAACGCCCGCATCAACGCGGTCACCCGGACCCGGCCGGTCGACCATTGGATCGAGGCTATCAACAAGGCCGGCTGCCCGGCCGGGCGGGTGATGGGGCTGGACGAGGTGTTCGCCGACCCGCAGGTGCTGGCCCAGGAGATGGTCATCGAGTCCGTCCGGCCCGGCCGCACGCCGATCCGGATGACCGGCTTTCCCGTGAAGATGTCGGACACGCCGTGCCGCGTGCACCTGCCGCCGCCGGAACTCGGCGAGCACAACGACGAGGTGCTCGGCTGAGCGCTTAAGGCGACACTGGTCACTACGCTACCGGCCGACGCGCCTCTGGAGAGCGGCTGGGTCCGCTTGTGCGACGGTGCCCCACGCCCCGGTTGACGACGGCGGCGTGGCGACCGATCTTCCCGCTCCACCCTTCGGAGGCTTCCCATGGACAGCACCGGCAACACCTTCGAATCCGCGGCCTATGGCGGGGCGGGCTGGCAGGGCCGCACGCGCACCCACCGCGAGGAGATCGGCGATCTGTGGGCGGCGTCGGGGATCGACAGCGAGTACGGCCGGTTGCTCTCGGTGCTGTTGCACCGGCCCGGCGGCGAACTGGCGGCGGCTCTCGAGGATCCGAACTCGGTGCAGATGCTGGAGCCGCTCGACATCGGGCGCGCCGGCGAGCAGCACGACGCCATGGCCGAGGCGTACCTCCGCAACGGTGTCGAGGTGCATTACGTCGACCCGACCGGCCAGCCGACGCCGAACCAGATGTTCTGCGCCGATCTGTTCGTGATGACGCCGGACGGCGCGATCGTGGCGCGACCGGCGTCGACGGTACGCGCCGGCGAGGAGCGCTGGGTGGCGCGCCGGCTCGCCGACATCGGCGTGCCGATCCTGCGCACGCTGACCGGCTCGGCGGTGTTCGAGGGCGCCGACCTGATGTGGCTCGAAGCCTACAAAGCCGACCGCCACGACATCTACATCGGACGCGACCGAAAAGCCGTGGCCAACGCCACAAGAAAGTCGCCTCTGTTCCAGGGAACCCAGGCCACCAACA
>CAYNFA010000728.1:0-2480 GCA_964396345.1 uncultured Thalassobaculum sp. | reverse complement strand
TAGAGCGCGAAGTACTCGGCCGGTCCGAAATGGATCGCCACCTTCACCAGCATCGGCGCGAACAGGGTCAGCCCGATGGTGGACAGGGTCGCTCCGACGAACGAGGCGATCGCCGAGATCGCCAAGGCCTCGGCGGCCTTGCCCTTGCGGGCCATCGGATGGCCGTCGAGGCAGGTCATCATCGCCGGCTCGTCGCCGGGGATGTTGAGCATGATCGACGAAATGCGCCCGCCGTACATGGTGCCGTAGTAGACCGAGGCCAGCAGGATCATCGCTGACGCCGGGTCAAGCCCCAGGGTGAACGCCAGCGGGATCAGGATGGCAACGCCGTTGACCGGCCCGAGCCCTGGCATCGCCCCGACGATCGTGCCGGCGACGCAGCCGAACACCGCCAGGCCGAGATTGGTCGGAGTCAGCGCGACCGCGAAGCCATGCGCCAGAAACTCGAAGATTTCCACGGCGACCTACTTGAAAGACGGCAGCATCGGAAGATGCAGGCCAAGCACCTGATCGAACATGACGAACAGCCCGAGCGAGAAGGCGACCGCCGAGATGGCCGCCCCCTGCCGCGGCCCGCCGAGCAGGAGCGCCATCGCGATCACCCCGAGGGCGGTGGCGAGCGGGAAGCCGAGGGGCTCCAGGATCAGCGGGTAGCCGACCAGGGCCGCCATCATGCCGATCTGACGAAGCAGCGGCCTCCCGGTCGGCCAGCGCGGCTCCGGGTCCGGCCGGACGATCAGATACAGGGCAAACAGCCCCATCGGAACGGCGAGCAGCTTCGGGAAGGCGGAGGGGCCGACGGGATCGCCGAACCCCTCCTCGAAGTTGTCGGCCATCCAGCCGTACCAGACCGCTAGCGCCGCGATCAGCAGGCCGGTCAGCCGATCGCTCACTTGATCACCCCGATCGCCTTCGAGACGTCCCGCATCTCGGCCTCGGAGGTTCGCACGAAAGCGTCGAACTCCTTGCCGCCGCGCCACACCAACGTCAGGCCCTTGGAGGTCGCCTCCTTTTGCCAGGCTTCCGACTGGTACAGCTTGTCCATCATGTCGACCCAGGCCTGGTACTGCTCGTCGGTGACCTTGGCTGGCATGTAGAAGCCGCGCCAGTTGTAGCCGGTCACGTCGATGCCCTGTTCCTTGGCGGTCGGGATGTTCTTGAACGCCGACAGCCGGTCGTCCGACATGGCGGCCAGCGGCACCACGTCGCCCGACTCGATGAAGCCGGCGATCTCGCCGATGTCGGTCAGCACGACGCCGATGTGGTTGCCCATCAGCTGGGTCGCAGCGTCCGACCCGCCCGAGTACTGCACCCAGCGGATCTTCTTGAGGTCGGCGGTCGGCATGCCGGCCTTCTGGGCCAGCAGCAGCAGGCGCAGGTGGTCCCAGCCACCAACCCCGGACGAGCCGCCGGCGACGATCGACGTCGGGTCCTTCTTCAGGGCATCCAGCAGGCTAGCCAGATCCTTGATCGGCGACCCCTTGTTGACCATGACCACGCCGACGTCGGCACCCAGCATCGCCACCCAGCGGACGGCGTCGGCGCCGGCCGGGTACTTGTTCTGGGCGATCTGGGTGATGCCGACGGTGCTGGCCGCGACGATCAGGTTGGGGTCGTCGCCCCGCTTGGCGGTCACGTTCGCGAACGCGACGGCGCCGACGGCGCCGGCCATGTTGGTCACCTGCATCGGGTTGGCGAGCAGCTTCTCCTCGACCAGCAGCTTGCCAACGGTGCGGCAGGTGAAGTCCCAGCCGCCGCCCGGGTTGGCCGGCGCGATGCATTCGGTGTTCTGGGGGGTGAAGGCCATAAGCGGCAGGGCCACCGCGGCCAGTCCGGCAACTCGGCCGAGCTTGGACAGGGTCATTTCGCGTTCTCCCTTGAGGTCTTGGTTGTAGCAATCCTTTTTCGAGCGCCATTTCCCTGCCGGACGGCGCTTCTGTCAACCAGCGATAGGCGGCCCGCCACCGCCGGAGACGTCAGACGCGAGGTGATTCAGCCAATCCTCGTAGCGCCGGTCGAGGCGACTCGCCGCGATCGCCGGCCGGATACCGACGCTTGGCATTCCCTTCGGATGAACGGCGCCAGCGCTTGCCGCAAGGCGCACGCCCGACTACCGTCCGCCGCCATGAGCCTTTTCGACCTCGCCATGCCGGCGATGCGGTGTCTGGATCCGGAGACCGCGCACCGCCTCACCGTCCGCACCCTCGGTGCCGGCTTCGGGCCGGTCGACCGTTCGCCAGCGCCGTCGGCGCTGCGGCAGCGGCTCTGGAAACTCGAATTCCCGCATCCGGTTTGCTTGGCCGCCGGCTTCGACAAATCGGCGGAGTGCTGGCGCGGCCTGCAGCGGCTCGGGGTCGGAGCGGTCGAGATCGGCACGGTGACGCCGCGCCCACAGGCCGGCAATCCCCGGCCGCGGCTGTTCCGCCTGCCGGACGACCGGGCGGTGATCAACCGCAACGGCTTCAACAACGACGGGCTGG
>CAYNFA010000727.1:0-2484 GCA_964396345.1 uncultured Thalassobaculum sp. | reverse complement strand
CCGGAGCCGGTGGTGTGCTTCGACGGCGACAACGCCGGCCAGCGCGCCGCGGCGCGCGCCTGCGACCGGGCGCTGCCGATGCTCACGCCCGGGCATTCGCTGCGGTTCGTCGCCCTGCCGGAGGGCGAGGACCCGGACAGCCTGACGCGTCGCGACGGGCCGGCCGGGTTCCGCGCCATGCTGGAGGCGGCGGAACCGCTGGTAGAGCGGCTGTGGGCCGGCGAGGTGGCGGCCGGTCCGGCCGACACCCCGGAACGGCGGGCCGATTTCTGGCGGCGGGTGCGCGAGCGGGTCCAGGTGATCGCCGACCGCACCGTCCAGCAGAGCTACGCCGACGAGATCGAGGCCCGGATTTACGCCATGCGGCGGCCCGCCCGGGATCGCTTCGAGGGGCGGCGAGGCGGCGGCCGCGGCAGCTTCCGCGACGGCAAGTGGACGCCGCCGCCGGTGGAGCCGCGCGACAGCCGGGCGTCGCGCGCCCGGGTCGACACGGTGCTGGCGCGCCGCCAGCAGCAGCTCATCCTGGCGACCGTCATCCACCACCCGGGCCTGCTCGACGAGCTCGGCGAGACCCTTGCGCATCTGGAACTGGACGACCAGTTTCTTGACAAGTTGCGGCGCGAAATCTTAGAGATCACCGAGGCAGATCCGGACCTTGACGCCGCGGGGCTCGCGGCCCACCTCAAAGCGTTGGGCTACTCGGACACGGTGAACGGCTTGCTGGGGGCCGACTCGCTCTCGCACGCCGCTTTCGCGCGTCCGAACGCGACGCATTCGGAGGCAAGGGCAGGGCTGATCGAACTGGTCGCGCGGGTCGGGCGCGGTCGGCTGGAGCGGCAACTCGCCGAGGCCCGGCGCGCCGTCGAGGCGGCGATGGACGAAACGAGTTGGAACCGGCTCCTGGGGCTGCAGCGAGCGCTTGCGGCGATCACGGTCGGCGCGTCGCTCGAGGACGCAGGGTGAACGCGGTGCCGGTACCGGCACCGACGAGGATGGAAGGTCGAGGGACGATGGCGACGAAAGCGGCGGCAGCGGCGACGACGGAAGACGAGGATACCCGCGAGCGCGAGGAGTCCCCGGACGGCCCGTTGATGGACAACATCAACCAGGCGGTCAAAAACCTCATCAAGAAGGGGAAGGAGCGCGGCTACCTGACCTATGACGAGGTCAACGCCGCGCTGCCCCAGGAAGAGATGTCCTCCGAGCAGATCGAGGACATCATGAGCGCCCTCAACGAGATGGGCGTCAACGTCGTCGAGAACGAGGACGAAGGCGACCCGAGCCCGGAGAAGGAGGAGAGCGAGGCCGCCGTCGCCGGCAACGTCTCCGACGAGGACGTCGGGCGCACCGACGATCCGGTCCGGATGTACCTGCGCGAGATGGGCTCGGTCGAGCTGCTGTCGCGCGAGGGCGAAATCGCCATCGCCAAGCGCATCGAGGCCGGCCGCGAGATGATGATCGGCGGGATCTGCGAAAGCCCGCTGACCATGCGCGCCCTGGTGAACTGGCGCGACCAGCTCAAGGAAGGCGGCGTGCTGCTGCGCGATGTCATCGACCTGGAGGCGACCTACGGCGCCGAGGTCGACTCCGCCGCGGCCGCCGCTGGCGAGACCGCCACGCCTCCCGAGGACGGCGCCGAGCCGGAATCCGACGATGACGACGACGGCGAGGAGAAGAACCTGTCGCTGTCGGCGATGGAGCAGCAGCTGCTGCCGCAGGTGCTGGAGACCTTCGACAAGATCGCCGACACCTACGGCAAGCTGGCGCGCATGCAGAAGCGCCGGATCGACAAGCTGAAGGGCGGCGAGGAGCTGGCCCGCACCTCCGAGCGCAAGTACGAGAAGCTGAAGGGCGAACTGATCGAGGCGATGGAGAGCGTGCGGCTGCACAACGGCCGCATCGAGGCGCTGGTCGAACAGCTCTACACCCTGAACCGGCGTCTCAGCCAGGTCGACATCCGGCTCTGGAAGCTGGCCGAGAGCGCCGGCGTGGCGCGCAAGAGCTTCATGGACCAGCATTTCGGCAACGAGCTGGAGCCCGAGTGGGTCGGCCGGGTCGCCACCATCGACAACCGCTGGCGGCGTCTCGCCGAAGTCGCCGAGCCGGAGATTTCCGAGGCCCGCGAGCACCTGGCCCTGATTTCCGCCGACGCCGGCCTGACGATCGGTGAGTTCCGCCGGATCGTGCAGACCGTGCAGAAGGGCGAGCGCGAGGCCGGGCGGGCGAAGAAGGAGATGGTCGAGGCGAACCTGCGCCTCGTGATCTCGATCGCCAAGAAGTACACCAACCGCGGCCTGCAGTTCCTGGACCTGATCCAGGAGGGCAACATCGGCCTGATGAAGGCGGTCGACAAGTTCGAGTACCGCCGCGGCTACAAGTTCTCGACCTACGCCACCTGGTGGATCCGGCAGGCGATCACCCGCTCGATCGCCGATCAGGCCCGCACCATCCGCATCCCGGTCCACATGATTGAGACCATCAACA
>CAYNFA010000726.1:0-2494 GCA_964396345.1 uncultured Thalassobaculum sp. | reverse complement strand
CTTACCGATGATGGTCGCGAGTTCGCCGCCGTGCTGGCGAGCGAGGATGTCAGCTTCGATCGGCCGCCGTCTGGAGCCGCAGCGGACGGCGCTCCGCCGGCCGACCCCATGGCGGGCGGGAGTCGGCGCATCTTGTACTACCGCAACCCGATGGGCCTCGCGGACACCTCACCGGTGCCCAAAAAAGACTCCATGGGTATGGACTATATCGCCGCCTACGAGGGCGAGGATGCCGATGGCTCGATGGTGCGGGTTCCGGCCGGCCGGCTGCAGCAGACCGGGGTACGGACGGAGATTGCCCTGCGCCAGCCGGTGGTGCGTCCGGTGCTGGTCCCGGGCACCGTGCAGCTCGACGAGCGGCGAGTTGCGGTGGTCGCGACCCGGTCGGACGCTTTCGTCGAGGAGGTCGCCAACGTGACGACCGGCGACCGCGTGACTGCGGGACAGCCGCTGGTTCGGCTGTACTCCCCGGAGATCGCCGCCGCCGCAGCGCAATTCCTGACCGAGCTCAAGATCGATACAGGCGGCACCCGGCTGGGCGGCGCCCGGCAGCGCCTCGAAAACCTGGGTGTGCCCACCAGAATGATCGCCGAAATCGAACGCACCCGGATTAGCCCGCTCACAGTAACGTTGGGGGCGCCCCGCGACGGTATCGTGCTCGAGCGCAACGCCGTCCAGGGCATGAAGGCGGCGACCGGTGACGTTTTGTTTCGCCTCGCCGACATCTCCACGGTCTGGGTGCTGGCGGACGTGCCGGAGTACGAACTCGGCTCGATCAGGATCGGGGCTCGGGCGACGGCCCGCGTCCGCAGCCAAGCCAGCACGAGCGTCGAGGGACGGGTCTCGCTGGTCTACCCCGAGGTCGACACGAGGACCCGCACGACGCGCGTGCGTATCGAGATCCCGAACCCCGATGGCGTCCTGCTGCCGAACATGTACGCCGAGGTGGAGATCGCAAGCGGTGGCGAGGAACCCGTGGTCACAGTTTCCGAGGGTGCGGTGATCGATACCGGCAAGCGTCAGGTCGTGATCCTCGATCGGGGCGACGGAGGCTTCGAGCCCCGTGAGGTGACGATCGGGCGGCGCGGACGGGGAGTGGTCGAGATCCGTGAGGGCGTGAACGAGGGTGAGCGCGTGGTGACCTCGGCAAACTTCCTGATCGACGCTGAAAGCAACCTCAAGGCGGCGCTCAGCACGATGGACGCGCCGGAGAAGGGACGATGATCGCCCGCCTCATCGGTTGGTCGGCGCGCAATCTTCTGCTGATCTTCGTCAGCACGGCGTTCGCCGTCGCCGTTGGCAGCTACGCGCTGCGCACGCTGCCGCTCGACGCGATCCCGGACCTCTCCGACGTGCAGGTCATCGTCTTCACGGACTACCCCGGCCAGGCTCCGCAGGTGGTCGAGGACCAAGTGACCTATCCGCTCACAACCGCGATGCTCACGGTCCCGAAGTCCAAGGTCGTGCGTGGCTTCTCATTCTTCGGCGTCTCCTTCGTTTACGTCATCTTCGAGGACGGGACCGACCCGTACTGGGCGCGGAGCCGCGTGTTGGAGTTCCTGAGTGCGGCGGTACGGCAATTGCCGGCGGGTGTCACGCCCGGCCTTGGGCCGGACGCGACCGGTGTCGGGTGGGTCTACCAGTACGCGGTCGTCGCCAAGGAGATGACGCTTGGCGAGTTGCGCTCCCTGCAGGACTGGGTAGTCCGCTTCGCGGTATCGAGGGCCTCGGGTGTCGCCGAGGTCGCCAGCGTCGGCGGATTCGTGAAGCAGTATTCGATCGTGGTCGATCCGAAGCGACTGCGGGCGCAGAGCATCTCGCTGGGACAACTGCGCGAGGCGGTGCGCAGCAGCAACAGGGATACCGGCGGTCGCACGATAGAGCTCAGCGAGTTCGAGTTCATGGTGCGCGGCCGCGGCTATCTCAGAGGCATTGCGGATATCGAGGACATCGTGCTCGCCACCGATCGCGGCGTGCCCCTGCGCCTCCGGGACGTGGCGCGCGTCGAGATCGGTCCCGACGAGCGGCGCGGGATCGCCGAACTGAACGGCGAGGGCGAGGTGGCGAGCGGCATCGTCATGCAACGATTCGGCGCCAACGCGCTGGTCGTGATCGAGAGCGTCAAGGAGCGGCTTGCGGAGATCGCTCCGAGCCTGCCGGCTGGCGTCGAGATCGTGCCGGTCTACGATCGCTCCGAACTGATCATCGACGCGATCGAGACCCTGAAGCGCACGCTGATCGAGGAGAGCCTCATCGTGGCGCTCGTCTGTGTGGTGTTCCTGCTGCATCTGCGCAGCGCGCTTGTCGCCAGCCTGATGCTGCCGGTCGGCATCCTGATGGCCTTCGCGGCGATGAAGGCGATCGGGCTCGGTTCCAACATCATGAGCCTGGGCGGCATCGCCATTGCGGTCGGTGCCATGATCGACGCGGCTATCGTCATGATCGAGAACGCCCACAAGCACCTCGAACGAGCGCCGGAGGATACGCCCCGGGT
>CAYNFA010000725.1:0-2495 GCA_964396345.1 uncultured Thalassobaculum sp. | reverse complement strand
CGGAGGAGTTCCGGCGCATCGTCGTGAAGGACGCCGACGGCTTCCCGGTCCGGATCGGCGACGTCGCGAAGGTCGAGATCGGCCCGGAGGACGAGCGGCGGACCACCCGCTACAGGGGCGACAACGCGGTCATCCTGGGGATCGTGAAGCAGGCGGTTGCCAACCCGCTGGACGTCTCGGTGGCGATGCGCGAGGTGATGCCGAACATCCGCCATGACCTGCCGGACGGCATGAACGCCGAGGTTTCCTACGACCGCTCGATCTTCATCGACCGATCCATCGAGGCGGTGTTCACGACCATCGCCGAGGCGGTGGTTCTCGTCGTCCTGGTGATCTTCCTGTTCCTGCACACCTTGCGGGCAACGCTGATCCCGCTGGTGACCATCCCGGTCTCGCTGATCGGGGCTTGCGCGGTGATGTACGCGCTGGGATTCTCCATCAACACGCTCAGCCTGCTCGCCATGGTGCTGGCCATCGGCCTGGTGGTGGACGACGCGATCGTGGTGCTGGAGAACATCCACCGGCACATCGAGGACGGCATGAAGCCGATGCGCGCGGCGATCGTCGGCATCGGCGAGATCTCCGGCGCGGTGGTCGCGATGACCCTGACCCTGGCCGCGGTCTACGCGCCGGTGGCGTTCTCGCCTGGGCGGACCGGCAAGCTGTTCACCGAATTCGCGCTGACGCTGGCGGCGGCGGTGCTGATGTCGGGCATGGTGGCGCTGACTCTCAGTCCGATGATGTGCTCGAAGCTGATGCGGGGGCACCAGAAGCTGGGCCCGGTGGCGTCCTTCCTCGAGCGCCGGATCGACGGCCTGAACCGCGGCTACCGCCGGGCGCTGATCGGCTCGCTGAAGGTGCGGTGGCTGATCGTGGCGCTGGTGGTCGCGGTCGCCGGTGGAGCCGCCGGGCTGCTGATGACCCTGAAGTCTGAACTGGCCCCGATCGAGGATCGCGGCGTGCTGTTCATTCAGGGCTCGGCCCCGGAAGGCGCCACCATCGATTTCACCAGCCGGTACGCGCTGCAGGCCGAGACCATGCTCAAGGAGATTCCGGAGGTCAGCCGCTATTTCGTGATCTCGGGGTCGCCGGAGGTGACCGACTTCATCTCGTTCTCCCAGCTCGACCCGTGGGAGGAGCGCGATCGCACCCAGATGGAGATCGGCGCCGAGCTGCAGCCGAAGCTGCGCCGGATCGCCGGGCTCAGGGCTTCGGCCAACAACGCCGGATCGTTCGGCCAGAGCCCGCGCTCGCGCCCGATCGAGTTCCTGATCCTGACGTCCGAGCCCTACGAGCAGCTCGACGAGTATGTGAACCGGTTTCTCGCGGAGGTGGCCACCAACGAGCGGATCATCAACCTCGACAGCGACCTGCGCCTGGACAAGCCGCAGATCGAGGTCGAACTGGACCGCGACCGGATCGCCGACATCGGCGCCGGCGTGTTGAACGTCGGGCGGACCATCGAGACCCTGCTGGGGGGCCGCAAGGTCACCCGCTTCAACATGAACGGCGAGCAATACGACGTGATCGTGCAGGTCGCCCCGGGCGACCGCCGGACGCCGGGCGATCTCGAGGACATCTACGTGCGCGGGCAGGACGGCGGCATGGTCCAGCTGTCCAATCTGATGACCGTCGAGGAGACGATATCGCCGAAGCAACTGAACCGCTTCAACCAGCTGCGGGCGGCCAAGATCACCGGCAACCTGGCGCCCGGCTATACCCTGGGCGAGGCGCTCGACTATCTCGAGACGACCGCCGACCGGATCCTTCCGGCCAGCACCCGGCACGATGTCGGCGGGATCTCGCGGGAGTTCAAGCAGGCCGGCGCCAGTCTGGTGTTCATCTTCATCCTGGCGCTCGGCTTCATCTATCTCGTGCTGTCCGCGCAGTTCGAGAGCTTCATCGATCCGTTCGTCATCATGCTGACGGTGCCGCTCTCGATGGTCGGGGCGCTGGCCGCCATACACCTGACCGGCGGCACATTGAACATCTACAGCCAGATCGGCTTGATCACGCTGATCGGGCTGATCACCAAGCACGGCATCCTGATCGTGCAGTTCGCCAACCGGCTGCGCGACGAGGGCATGGCGGTGCAGGAGGCGGTGGTGGAGGCTGCCTCGCTGCGGCTTCGGCCGATCCTGATGACCACCGGGGCGATGGTGTGCGGGGCCATCCCGCTCGCCGTGGCGACCGGCGCCGGTGCCGAGAGCCGGCAGGCGATCGGCTGGGTGATCGTGGGCGGCATGACCTTCGGCACTCTGCTGACCCTGTTCGTGGTACCGACCGCCTATACGCTGCTGGCCCGCCGCCGCGTCGCGGTCGACGCGGCGGGCGCGGCCGAGGCCAGTGCCCACCCCGCGGAATAGCCGCGGCGACAGCCTGATCGTGCCCGTCCGACGCCGGGTTCGTGTGATCCGCCGGCCGGCACACCACGTATTCACAGCACCCTGACAACAGACAGGACGTTGCGTAGGCCATGACACAATTGCCAAGCT
>CAYNFA010000724.1:0-2498 GCA_964396345.1 uncultured Thalassobaculum sp. | reverse complement strand
CTGGTCGAGGCGCTGTCCCGGCACTTCGTCGACCGCTACGGTGCCCCGAGCCCGGACGCCGCCCGGCCGGTAGCCGAACAGGAGATCGCGTTTGCCGCCGGGCTGTGCGAGGGCTACGAGGCCGGCACCACGTGACGGTGGCGCGCGAACTGGGCACCGACGGCGTGCGGGAGAGCTTTCGCCGGGTGGCGGCGGCCGAGCCGGGGGCGGTGCAGTCGATCTGGTCGATGTTCGACGAGGATGGGAACTTCCGATGATGGGCGCACCGGATTTCTGGCTCAGCTCCGGCTTCCGGCTGCTCGAGCGTGACGCAGCGGGGCGGCTGACGCTCACCCCGGAATTCGTCGCGGCTTACTGGCGGCGGCCGGAGGTGGCGCCGGTCGAAGAATCCTGTGAGCGCGAGCGGGCGCTGCACGCGGCGCTGCTCGGCGACCCGATGCGGCGGGTGTCGGAGGCCGAGTTGCGGACGCTCGCCGACCCCGACGCCGCCGACAACATCCGAGCGGTCTTGCGCTTCCGCGAGTTCCTGGCGCGCTTTTCCTCCATCGAGGCGGCGTACCTGCACGTGGCCCGCGCCGGCGGCATCGACTTCCCGCCGATGTTCGTCGACCACCTCGCCCACGTGATCTTGCGCTCGGCACTCGACGGCACCAGTGACCCGTTCCGGGTGCGAGCCGGCGAGCTGTTCTTTCGGCCACAGCGGGTCACCCTCGGCGACGATCGGATCATGGTGGCCGACCTCGCGGTGGTGGACTTGCAGGCGAGTGCCGGAGGATCGTTGCAGGCCGGCGCCGACCGGCCGGCGATGGTCGAGATCGACGTGATCGGCGAGGAGACCCGGGACGAATACTGGCGGCGCTCGGACGGCTTCGACACCGCCGTGGACATCGCCTACCCGCAGCCGGGCTTGGACGGGCTGGCACGGGCGTTGGAGGCGTGGGTGGCGCATCTCGCGGGCATCGCCTGCCGGGTGACGCCGGTGCGACGCATTGAGGACGAGCGCTGGGTCTGGCATATCGGCCTCGACCGTGACGCCAACGACATCCTGAACTTGCTCTATCAGGGCGAGACCCCCTCGGAGGACCGGCTGCGCCAGATCCTCGCGCTGTTCCGGATGGAGATCGACGACACCGCCGCCGTGACCGACGCGGTGGCCGGCCGGCCGATCTATCTCGGCCTCGCCATGGGAACTGACGGAGTCGTCCGGATGAAACCTCAGAATATTATTGCTAATCTGCCGCTTAAGCGCACGAGTTGATGTCATGTCGAAGTATGGCCGCCCGCATCCGCTGGATCGACCGGTGGCGCGCCTGGTGGCGGTCGCGGTCGCGTTGACAGCGGCCGGCTCGCTGGCGGCGATCCACCGCGACGACTTGGCGGTGCTGCTGGCCGGGCCGGCGGCGGTGCCGGACGATCCGCTGTCTCGTTGCATCGCCGGCCAGCACACCACCATCGACAAGGGTGTCGCCGACGGTGTGTTCCGGCCGGACCAGGCGACGCTGTTCAAGCAGCGCGCCGAGGCGCTCTGCCGCTCGACGGTCCCGCGGTAGCGCGATCAGTCCTCCAGTTCGCGACCCTCGGCGCGCGCCTGCTCGTAGTCGGCGGTGGTGCGCGGCAGCGGGCGGGGCGGCCCGGCGAACGGGTTGTCCTTGGCGTGGAATTGCGCCGTCACGCGGCAGTCCTCGCACATCCGGATCAGGTTGGCGCGCTCGGTGGTCGCGAACATCCAGTGCTTACCGGACAGCCGGCTGACGATCGCCTCGATCGACTTCCGGGTCCCGTAGGGCTTGCCGCAGGAGATGCAGGCGTGGGGCTCGTCTTCGAAGACCAGCTGCGCCGACAGCGCCGAATCCGCCAGCGAGTAGCGCGGCTCCAGCGTGATCACCTTCTCGGGGCAGGTGGCGGCGCACAGGCCGCACTGGACGCAGGCGTCTTCCTGGAACAGCAGCTGCGGCCGATCCGGGTTGTCCTGCAACGCACTGGCCGGGCAGGCGGCGACGCAGGCCAGGCAGAGCGTGCAGCCCTCGGTGTCGACCACCACGCGGCCGTAGGGCGCGCCGGCCGGCAGCGGTACCGTGTCGACCTCGGTGCCGAGCGCGGCCGCCAGTCCCTTCACCGCCAGCCGGGTGACCGACTTCTTGCGGCCGAGCGGTACGAAGGTGGCGTTCGGCAGCGCCGACCGCGGCCGGTCTCCGTAGAGCGCATCCGAGAGCGCGTCGGGATCCGGGGTGTCGAGCGCCCGCACCCGCCCGCCGGAATCGCCGAGGCCGGTCAGGAGCGCTTCGACCAAGTCGAGCTGGGCGGCGAGGCCGGCGTAATCGTCGGCGCGGCGCGGATCGGTCAGCAGCACCACCTCCTGGAACCCCTGGGCGAGCGCGCCAAGCAGGATGTCGTGCCCGATCTGGCCGACCTCGTTGACCGCCATCGGGATCACGTCGGCGGGAAGGCCGCGTCCGTATCGGGCTGAAATTTCAATAAGTTGTATGCCTTTCTTGTCG
>CAYNFA010000723.1:0-2502 GCA_964396345.1 uncultured Thalassobaculum sp. | reverse complement strand
GACTCAGTGTGGCAAATATTGGTACATTTGAGAACCTGACCGGCGACACGCTGACCTTCTCGTTCACCGGGCTTGTGATCGCCTCGGTGTTCTACTCGCTGCCGTTCGCGGTGCAGCCGCTGCAGGCCGCGTTCGAAGCCATCGGGCGGGGGCCGCTCGAGGCCGGGGCGACCCTCCGCGCCTCGCCCCTCGACACGTTCTTCACCATCGCCGTGCCGATGGCGTCGCGCGGCTACCTGACGGCGACGGTGCTGACCTTCGCGCACACCATCGGCGAGTTCGGCGTGGTCCTGATGGTCGGCGGCAACATCCCCGGGCAGACCAAGGTGATCTCGATCGCCATCTACGAGCATGTCGAGACCATCAACTACGCCGACGCGCACACCCTGTCGGCCGGGCTGCTGATCTTCTCGTTTCTGGTGCTGCTGTTCGTCTACACGGCGAACCGGCGCTTTCCGGTTCACCTGGGGTAGGCGATGACGGACCTCGCCCTCGACGCCCGCATCGCCTATCCGGATTTCACCCTCGACGTCTCGCACCGCTTCGCGATGGACGGCATCACCGCCCTGTTCGGGCCGAGCGGCGGCGGGAAGAGCACGCTTCTGCGCATCATCTCCGGCCTGGAGGCAGGGGCCGAGGGCCGCATCGCCTTCGGCGACGAGACTTGGCTGGACTCGAAAGCGCGGATCTTCACACCGCCGCACCGGCGCGGCGTCGGCTACGTGTTCCAGGACGCGCGCCTGTTCCCCCACCTCTCGGTCGAGGGCAATTTGCGCTACGCGGCGCGCCGCTCGGCCGGGATCGACAAGCGCGTCGACCTGGACGGCGTGACGGCGGCGCTCGACCTGCAGCCGCTGCTGCCGCGACGCCCCGGCACGCTCTCGGGCGGCGAGCGCCAGCGGGTCGCCATCGGGCGAACGCTGCTCACACGACCCCGGCTCCTGCTGATGGACGAGCCGCTCGCCGCGCTCGACGTCCAGCGCCGGGCGGAGATCCTGCCCTACATCGAGCGCCTGCCGAGGACCTTCGGCATACCCGTGATCTACGTGACCCACGCCATCGACGAGGTCGCGCGGCTGGCCCAGCGCATGGTGGTGATCGCCGCCGGCCGCAAGATCGCCGATGGGCCGGTGACGGACGTTCTGGAGCGCCTGGACCTGCAGCCGGCGACGGGACGCTTCGAGGCCGGCGTGGTCCTGACCGCCCGGATTGCCGGGCACGACACCCGGTTCCGCCTGACCCACCTCGACCATCACGGGCAGTCGATCGACATGCCCATGGTCGACCTGCCGGTCGGTACCGAGATTCGCCTGCGCGTGCGCGCCCGCGACGTGTCCCTGGCGACCGTCCGCCCGACCGGGATCTCGGTGCGGAACATCCTGTCGGGCATCATCAACCGGATCGAGGAAGAGCCGGACACCGCGTTCGCCGAGACGCTGGTGGATATCGGCGGCGGCAAGCTGCGCGCCCGCATCACCCGCGCCGCGGTCGCCGATCTGTCACTGGCGCCGGGGACGCCGGTGTTCGCCCTGGTGAAATCCGTGGCCCTCGACCGGCGGGCGCTGGTCGCCGGCCCGGGTCCCGGCGGCGATGGTTCGGCGTGAAGCGGGGCTGGGCAACATAGCGAAGGCCCAGGCTTGGTGGCGTGGGGACCTCCGCGTCGCTGACGATCTCGACGGTTTTCGGTTTAGGGTGTGGGAGGTCGAGCGGCGTTGAGCGGGCGCAAGCGTCCATCAACGTCTCGGGTCAACCGAGGATGTGGTAGCCGCCGTCGACGTAGACCGTCTCCCCGGTGATGAGCTTGGCGTAGTCGGTTGCAAGGATGGCGGTCGCCATGCCTATTTCCTCGATGGTGACGAGACGCTTCGCGGGTGCGCGCTGAGCGACGCGCTCCATCAGTTCGTCGAAATGGTCGATACCCGAGGCGGCTCGCGTCTTGACCGGTCCCGGCGAGATCGCGTGAACCCGGACCCCCCTGGACCCGAGTTCGAAAGCGAGATATCGCACCGCGCATTCCAGACCATCCATGATCGATAGCCGCTCGCCATAGCTCAGGTGACTATAACTCTTCCCCATCGCACCGCTCCCGTCCCAGCGCACCGGAGCGTGCCCTGTTGCACTTACTTTTGGAACGCGCCAAGCCGTCGAGCGAGCAGTCGGTCAGGCGGCCGTGCAGATCCTCTTTGGGCGCGGACGCTCTGGCGTGCAGCGCGAAATCGAGGCTGCCCCAGGACTGCTCGACAGCCTGGAACACGGCCTCGAGCTGAGCCGGCTGACGCACGTCGCAAGGGAGAAAGATCGGCGCGTCGAGCTCCCGCGCGAGTGGCTCCACGTACGGTTTTGCCTTTTCATTGAGGTAGGAGACCGCGATCTCCGCCCCCAGGGCGCGGAAGGCCTGGGCGCACCCGTAGGCGATCGAGTGCTCGTTGGCGATGCCGAGAACCAGACAGATCCGGCCGGGAGAATCTGGACAGGTCGTTAAGTGGATTTCCTGCCTGAAGG
>CAYNFA010000722.1:0-2503 GCA_964396345.1 uncultured Thalassobaculum sp. | reverse complement strand
TCGCCGATCTTGGTCTATCCGACGAGATCGTCGCCGCAGTCGGTTCGGCCGGCTACACCAAGCCCACTCCGATCCAGGAAAAGGCGATCCCTTACGTCCTGATGGGCCGTGACGTTCTGGGTACCGCCCAGACCGGCACCGGCAAGACGGCGTCCTTCACGTTGCCGATGATCGACATTCTGTCGGCCGGGCGCGCCAAGGCGCGCATGCCCCGGTCGCTGATCATCGCCCCCACCCGCGAACTCGCCGCCCAGGTCTCGGAGAACTTCGTCACCTACGGCAAGAATACCCGCCTGACGATGGCGTTGCTGATCGGCGGCGTTTCGTTCGACCAGGAAAGCAAGCTCGACCGCGGCGTCGACGTGCTGATCGCGACACCGGGCCGCCTGCTCGACCACTTCGAGCGTGGCAAGGTGCTGCTGAACGACGTCAAGATCCTCGTCATCGACGAAGCCGATCGCATGCTCGACATGGGCTTCATCCCGGATGTGGAGCGGATCGTCTCGCTGCTGCCGACCATCCGACAGACGCTGTTCTTCTCGGCGACCATGGCTCCGGAAATCCGGCGTCTCGCCGACAAGTTCCTGATGAACCCGAAGGAGGTCTCGGTCGACCCTCCGGCATCGCCGGCCCTGACCGTCGCCCAGCACCTGGTGCGATGCTCGATCAAGGACAAGCGCGAGGCGTTGCGCTCGCTCCTGCAGAGCGAGACCGTGGACAGCGCGCTGATCTTCTGCAACCGCAAGCGCGACATCGGCGTCCTGCACCGGTCGTTGCAACGTCACGGCATCGAGGCGGTCCAGTTGCACGGCGACATGTCGCAGCCGGCCCGGACCGAGACCCTACAAAGGTTCAAGAACGGCGAGGCGCGCCTCGTGGTGTGCAGCGACGTCGCCGCCCGCGGCCTCGACATCAAGGGCCTCAGCCACGTGTTCAATTTCGACGTGCCGTCCCACGCCGAAGACTACATTCACCGGATCGGCCGCACCGGTCGGGCGGGGATGAGCGGACGCGCCTTCACCCTGGCGACACCTGAAGATTCCAAGCTGCTGGCCGCCGTGGAGCGCCTGATCGGCCGGAAGATCCCGGCCCTCCAGCTCGACGGCCTGGAGGCTTCCTCGATCGACATCGCCGATGACAGCGCCAGCGACCGGCGTCCCAAGGCGGGACGTGGTCGCGGGGGACGATCGAGCGAGAGGCGAGCGAGCGCGTCGGGAGGGGCTGGGTCCGGCGAGAGGCCGGCGACCGAGAATCAGGCTACCGAGAATCAGGCTACCGAGGAATTGGCGACCGAGAAACCGCGGGTCGTTCCGGCCGCGATCCCGGCCGACGCCGCTTCCGACACCCGACCCCGGCGCCCTCGTCGCCGGAGCGAAGAACGCGCTCGCCCGGCTGCGGAACCGGCAGCGGTCGAGACGGGCTCCGTCGACGCGCCGGCAGCCGAAGAGGTTGCGGCCCGCCAGCCTTCGATCACCGGGGGTGGCGTGGTCGAGGCGTTCCAGCCGCGTGACGGTGGGCGACGGAACCGCGGTGGCCGGGATCGCGACGACCTCGGCCCGAAGGTGACCGGGTTCGGCGACGAGGTTCCGGCGTTCCTGCTTCGCCCGGTCCCCAACAAAGCCGCCGGTTGATTTCCGCCGGTCCGTGCGGGACCATGCCGTCACTCCATCGACAGCTTCGGTGACGCCATGCAGACGATCTTCATCCAGGTGAAGTGCGAGCTCGGCAAGGCCTACACGGTCGCCGACCATGCGGTGCTCGATGTCGAGGAGGTGTCGGAGGTGTATTCCACATCCGGACAGTATGACCTCCTGATGAAATGCTATCTGCCCGACGCCGCCGATATCGGACACTTCGTGACAGAGCGGGTGCAGACCCTGCCGGGCGTCAAGGACACCTTCACGCTCATAACCTTCAAGGCGTTCGGGTAGCGGTTTCCGCGAACCCGTCGCGAGCGATCGCCAACGCCTGACCGAGCACCTCCGGATCGCCGATGTGGTTGGCGAGCAGCAGGACAAGCCGGGCGTTCATGCGCCGGCTTGCGGCGTCGTCCAGTCCCTGGTGAGAGGCGATCAGACGCTCATAGAACCCGTCGGGATCCGGCAGGTTCGGTTCGGTCACCAGGTCGGCCATCGCCTCATCCTCCCGCGATCGGCGGCCCGGCCTCGGGCGTTGTTCGTCCGATCGCCCGCTCCATCGCCAGGGCCACGTCGCCGATCGAAGGCCGCCGCCAACGCGCCGCGACATGCTGGTCCGGACGAAGCAGGTAGGCGGTTCCGTCAGCGGCGCTCCAGCGTCGGAAGGCGGTACCGTCCGAGTCGACGACCGTGGAGGCGTCCGGGCTTCCCCTGCGCGCGATCGTGACCAGTTCGACGCGCGGCCGCAGCGCTTCCGGAAGCGCCGGCAGCGGTCCACGTCCGGCCTCGTCGGCAAACCACAGCAATGTGAATCGGCGGCCGGTCCTGCCGAGCAGCCAAGCCGCTCCGTCGCGGGCGCGGACCGG
>CAYNFA010000721.1:0-2509 GCA_964396345.1 uncultured Thalassobaculum sp. | reverse complement strand
GACCGGATCGACGTCCTCCGACAGCAGCCCGAGGCTGTTGCGACAGGCCAGCAGCTCTCCGAACATCTGCCTTGCCTCGGTCTCACGGCCGATGATGGCGAGGGCCTCGATGAACCAGAACGTGCAGACGGTGAACGCCACCTCGGGCGTGCCGAAATCGTCGGGTACGACGTATCGGAACACGTGGTTGCCGCGCTTCAGGCCCCGCTCGATCGCCTCGACGGTGCCGATGAATCGCGGATCGTCGCCGGCCACGAAGCCAAGCTCGTGGATCAGCAGCAGGCTGGCGTCGAGATCATGGCCGCCGAAGGTGGCCGCGAACCCGCCGAGTTCGTCGCTCCAGGCTTGATCGCAGATCCGGGCGTGCATCGAGACCGCGTGTTCGCGCCACTCGGTCGCCTCGTCGGGCAGGGCGAGCACCTCGGCGATCCGCGCCAGCCGGTCGGCCGCCGCCCAGCACATCAGCGCCGAGAAGGTATGCACCGAGGCACGGGTCCGTAGCTCCCAGATGCCCGCGTCGGGCACGTCGAAACGCGCCACCGCCACCCGGCCGAGCCGGGCGAGCTGGCGGTACAGCGCCTCGTCGCCCATCCGGACCAGACGGGTGTCGAAGAAGCTCTGGGTGACCGCCAGGATGACCGATCCGAAGACGTCGTGCTGGACCTGCTGGTAGGCTTGGTTGCCAACCCGCACCGGCCCCATGCCGCGGTACCCCGGCAGCGTATGGACGATCCGCTCCTCCATCCGGTCCTCGAGGGTCAGCGAATACAGCGGCTGCAGCACCGCCCCCTCGGCGGTCTTGGCGACGATGTTCTGGATGTAGCGGAGATAGTGCTCGAGGGTCCGGGTCGCCGAGAGCCGGTTCAGGGTATGCACGACGAAATAGGCGTCGCGCAGCCAGCAGTAACGGTAGTCCCAATTGCGCTGACTTCCCGGCGCCTCTGGGATCGAAGTGGTCATGGCCGCGATGACCGCACCGGTTTCTTCAAAAGTGCAGAGCTTGAGGGTGATGGCGGCGCGGATCACCTCGGCCTGCCATTCGAACGGGATGTTCAGCGACCGGGTCCAGTTGCGCCAATACTGAACAGTGTTGTCGAAGAACACCCGAGCGGTCTCCGAAATCGAGGCCGTCAGGCTCTCGTCGGCGCCAAGGATCAACGTCACCGGCGCATCCAACAGGAACCATGCCTCGTCGATGACATAGGACGGCACCGCGTCGGTGGTAAGCCGAACCGTCTGGGACGGGCCGACCCAGCGGATGTGGTTGGAGCCGCGGGTCACCTGAGGCTCGACCGCGCCCCACTCGAACGACGGGCGCACGCGGATCCGGATACGCGGCAGGCCGGCGGCAGGCCGTATGTGCCGGACGATCGTGGTCGGGCGGAACATGCGCTCGAACCGGTTGAAGCGCGGCGCGAAATCGGTGATCTCGATCGCTGAGCCGTCGCCTGCGAAGACGCGGGTAATCAGCACCGGGGTGTTCGGGACGTAGTGCTGCTCGGACCTCTCCGCCCCCGCCAGGTCGATCGCAAACAGGCCCCGCTCGGCCGGCCGATCGGGCTCGTCGAGACGCAGCAGGGCGTCGAACACCGGGTCGCCGTCAAACCTCGGCAGGCAGCACCAGACTATGCGCGCGTAGGGGTCGACGAGCGCGCCGAAGCAGCAATTGCCGATCAATCCGAGGTCAAGGGTGCTCACTGACCGTAGGTCTCCGTGTCGGTGGGTACCCGGCAAAGTAGGTAAGGCGGCGCGGTGGGTCAAACTCCGGTTCGGTGAACCAGTTGCCAGGGCGCAAGGTTCCGGAGAGCCACTGTAACCGCGCTACGCGACCCGGTAGCGGTCGATCACCGCCGGATCGGGATCGACGCCGAGCCCCGGCCCCGCTGGCACCCGCAGCCTCCCGTCCCGGACCACCGCGGCATCGCCATACAGCTCGGCCTCAAAATCCAGATACAGCCGTTCGAACAGCGGCGGGCGGACCTCGGCGGCGGTCAGGTGAATGGTGGCGACCTGGCCTGGCCCGAACAACGCGCAATGCGGCGAATAGGTCAGCCCGTGTGCCTCGCAGAACCGGGCGATCTTCAGCAGTTCGGTCACCCCTCCGGTCTTGGCGACGTCGGGCTGAGCGATGTCGATGGCACCCGCGTGGTGCATCGCCACGAAGTCGAAAAGGCTTCCGGCGTTCTCGCCAGCGGCAATCCGGTGCCGTCCGGTCGCCCGGATGGCAGCCAGACCAGCGTAGTTCTCGGGCGGCCAGACCGGCTCCTCGAACCAGTGCAGGCCGAGACCGTCGAGCGCGGCGTCGATCACCAGCGCCTCCTCCACCGACCACGGGCAGTTGGTGTCCAGCATCACCAGGGCGTCATCGGCGGCGGCCTCGCAGGCGGCCTCGATCACCGGCACCGCGACCTCGTGCAGCTTGATCCAGCGATAACCCCGATCGATGGCGCGGCGCACGGCCCGGGCAACCGCTTCCTCGGTGCCGTAGCGCACCAGGCTCGCGCACACC
>CAYNFA010000720.1:0-2510 GCA_964396345.1 uncultured Thalassobaculum sp. | reverse complement strand
CGATGATCCCGACCGGATTGCCATCGGCGCCGAACCACGGCGAGCGGGTCGTGTTATACCACCGGACGTCTGGTCCGGGCCCGGCACGCTCCTCCTCGCAGGACAATGGCGACAGCGTCTCCACGACCAGCCGATCCACTCCCTCGACGCGCTCGGCCTGGTCAGACGGCATCAGATCGCGATCCCGACGGCCGAGGATCGCTGCCTGGGGCACCCCGAGCAGCCTGACGGCTGCCGCGTTCGCCAGGACGTATCGGCCCTCCCGATCCTTGAGATAGATCGGGTCGGGCACGCTCTCGATGATGGTCTCGAGCCGGTTGTGGCTGTCCCGCAGATCACCCCGTCGACGCTCCAGTTGCTGGTTGGCGACGGTCAGGTCCTCTGCTGTAACCCGAAGCGCCTCGATGACGGTGGCGATCAACGCCCCGACGATGACGAACAACGCGGTCGCCAAACCGGCGCCGACGGAGTCGACCGCGAAGGATCCTCGCGGTTCTGTGAAAAAATACAGCGCCAGCGCGCCGCTCAGGAACGTCGCCAGGAAGCCGGAACCGCGGTTGAAGATGAAGGACGCGACCACCACAGCCGGCAGGAAAATCAGGAACGGATACGGGAGGATGTCGTCCAGCAGCCAGCGGATCTCGAAGCAGACCAGCACGATACCGATCGTGATGAGATAGCGGGCCCAGATCGGCATCGTGCGCAACGGCTCGCCGCGCTGGAGCAGCGCGACCAGGGTGCTCTTCTCCGCCATTCGGTCGCGGCTACCGATGGTCACCATGCCCAGGACCGCCGGCCATCCGACACCGCTGGAGGATCACGAACACGTCCACGGGATGCGACGACGCGCAACCGCTCTTGTCGGCGGCAGACACGCTCTGTCCGCCCAACGCCCTTGAGGAGAGTGGTCGCAGCGCTCCATCGAAATCCCCGGTAAACTTGCCCACCTTCGCTCGACGCCGCACACGCCGGCCGGTCTCGCGGTTACCGCGAGACCGCGGTCCAAGACCCTTGCAACGCCCGGCGGATCGAACCGGTTCCCGCAAGTCGCCGGACGACCGCCATTGCCGGTCTCGTTCGGTTTGGTGGCGTGAGGTCGTCGAGGGGTAGATGACCACGTCGTCCTCCGCTGCCTCACGATCTCGATGTTCAGGAGATTGGGCGCGAGCAGCAGGGCTGGCAGTGGACCGGAGCGACCATGATCCCCCGGGGAGGGACGGGGCATGGCCGCTCCGGTCGCCCCAAGCCGCGCCCTAGGGTCGCGCGGCCCGGTGGGAGTGGACGGCTCGGGCAATGTCGGGGTCGGACTGGACTGCCAGCGCGATGCGGTTGAAGCGATCGACGGACAGGCCGGCGCGTTGCACCGCGTCCGCCATCTCGTCCATGGCCTGACGGCGCAACCGCTTCTGGTCCTCCGGGCTCGACGCATCGGCAATACGCGGATGCCAACGGCTGCCAATGACGTCCAGGCGCATCGACGCATCGGCGTACGTCTTCAACTCTTCATCGGCGAATTCGGTGATCCCGGACGGCGGTGTGGTGTGCGGTCGCGGCGCCGACACCGCCGGCGCGTACGGACGCCAGAGCGGATCAGGGCGCCAGGGCGCATCCGCCGCCGCAGCCAGCGCGGTTGCGAGGGCGGCCATACCGGCCAGCAGGAGCGTCGAGCGGAAGGTCGAAGGCATAACCAGTCCTCTTCGCCATTGAAGGCAGGGCGCGGCGGGTGCGCAGGGTGTGGCGAACGCCGGGATCCAGAAACCCCGAGCGCGGCCACCCCCAATGACGCGCGAACCAGCCTGTTCATTCCCGAATTGCGACTGAGATCGGCGAAACTGCCGGTTGGCACGCATCGCTGCCGGCGGCCCGCCGTGAAACTTTCCGCGCCCGAGACGGTTGTTGGGCGATGGGGGCCAGCACCCGCCTCCGTCATAACGCGAGGCTTGGCGATGACCCATTGGATCGAGCGGCCCTTCCACGCACGCCGCCTGCACACCGCGGTCGGGCTGGCGCTGGCGTTGGCGACGGCGATTGCTATGGCCGCGTCAGCCGACGCGCAAACGCTCTGCAGCGAGCCGGTGGAGCCGATCTGCGCGACGACCATACCGGCCACCGACCCGTCCGCCGCGACTGATCAGAGCGTCGCCCGGACCCGGTGCGTCGAGGATGCGGCGCGATACCGCGAGAAGCTGCTGGCTTTTCGCGGTTGCCTGCAAGGCTCGGTAGCCGAAGCCGACCGAGCCATCGAGGCGACCGACAGCCTCATCAAGTGTCTCAAAGGCGCGGAACCCGACTGTCGGCTCGGCGGAGCCCGCTGATCATCGCGTCGGGCGCCGGGGACCGTCAGTATCCGGCGGTCCGGTCCACCAGTTGCGTCAGCGCCACACCGTCCAGGAAACGGCGGACATTGTCCGCGACCAGCCCTGCCACCAACGCGTCGCGCGCCGGATGGAGCCCACCGACATGCGGCCAGACGGTGATGCCGGGCGTGCTCCAGCACGGATGCTCGGAGG
>CAYNFA010000719.1:0-2511 GCA_964396345.1 uncultured Thalassobaculum sp. | reverse complement strand
TGTTCATCTTCATGGGCTACGTGCTGTCGGAATCGAAGATCGCCGACGATCTGTACCGGATGTTCCACGTCTGGATGGGGCCGCTGCGCGGCGGGCTGGCGATCGGCACGATTGCGCTGATGGTGCTGATCTCGGCGATGAACGGCCTGTCGGTGGCCGGCATGGCGATCGGCGCCACCATCGCCCTGCCCGAGTTGCTGCGCCGCGGCTACGACAAGACCATGGTGACCGGGGTGGTGCAGGCCGGCTCCAGCCTCGGCATCCTGGTGCCGCCCTCGGTGGTGCTGGTGCTGTACGCGATGATCGCGCGCCAGCCGGTCGGCCAGCTGTGGCTCGCCGGGGTCATGCCCGGGCTGATGATGGCCGGGCTGTTCATCGTCTACATCGTGGTGCGCTGCTGGCTGCAGCCGCATCTCGGGCCGGTGCTGCCGGCCGAGGAACGCCGGGTGCCGATGGCCGACAAGCTGCGGCTGCTGCGCGCCGGGCTGCTACCGCTCGGCATCTTCGCGGCCATGATGGTGCCGTTCGTCAACGGCTGGACCTCGCTGGTCGAAAGCTCGGCGATCGGGGCGGCGGCGGCGTTCCTGGCCGCCGTCGCCAAGGGCCGGATGACCCGGGCGGTGTTCGAGACCTCGGTGCGCCAGACCCTGGCGATCTCCTGCATGTTCATGTGGATCATCCTGGCCGCCCTCGGCTTCGGGGCGGTGTTCGACGGGCTCGGCGCGGTGCGGGCGATCGACAATCTGTTCACCGACCAGCTCGGCCTCGACCCGTGGGTGATCCTCATCCTGATGCAGCTGAGCTTCATCCTGATGGGCACGTTCCTGGACGACACGGCGATGCTGGTGATCGTGGCACCGCTGTACGTGCCGCTGGTGTCGGCGCTCGGCTTCGACCTGATCTGGTACGGCATCCTCTACACGATCACCACGCAGATCGCCTACATGACGCCGCCGTTCGGCTACAACCTGTTCCTGATGCGCGCGATGGCGCCGCCCGAGATCAGCCTCGGCGACATCTACCGCTCGATCGTGCCGTTCGTGTTCGTCATGATACTGGCGCTGGCGCTGGTCATGGTCTTCCCGCAGATCGCGCTCTGGCTGCCGAACGTCGTCTACGGGAAGTAACCGCAGAGTGCCCCGCAAAGGGGCCAACCGAGAACAGGGGACCGACAATGACCACGAGACGGAAATTCCTCACCACCGGCGCGCTCGCCGGTGCCGCCGGCATCGGGGCCGCCAGCCTGGCCGCTCCGGCCGTGCACGCCCAGTCGACGATCCGCTGGCGCCTGCAGACCTACGCCGGGCCGGCCCTCGGCGAGCACGTCATCAAGCCGGCGATCGACAGCTTCAACAAGATCGCCGGCGACGAGATGCAGATCGAGCTGTTCTACGCCGACCAGCTGGTGCCGACCGGCGAGCTGTTCCGCGCCATGCAGCGCGGCACCATCGACGCGGTGCAGTCGGACGACGACTCCATGGCGTCGCCGACCGAGGTCACGGTGTTCGGCGGCTATTTCCCGTTCGCCAGCCGCTACAGCCTGGACGTGCCGGTGCTGTTCAACCAGTACGGCCTGAACGAGATCTGGGACGCCGAGTACTCCAAGGTCGGGGTCAAGCACCTGTCGGCCGGCGCCTGGGACCCCTGCCACTTCGCGACCAAGGAGCCGATCAACAGCCTCGCGGACCTGAAGGGCAAGCGGGTGTTCACCTTCCCGACCGCCGGCCGCTTCCTGACCCAGTTCGGCGTGGTGCCGGTCACCCTGCCGTGGGAGGACATCGAGGTCGCGGTGCAGACCGGCGAGCTCGACGGCGTCGCCTGGTCGGGGATCACCGAGGACTATACGGTCGGCTGGGCCGACGTGACCGACTACTTCCTGACCAACAACATCTCGGGCGCCTGGGCCGGCTCGTTCTTCGCCAACATGGACCGCTACAACGCCCTGCCCGACAAGATGAAGGAGCTGCTGAAGATCACCATGGACAGCAGCCACTACTACCGCCAGTGGTGGTACTGGGGCGGCGAGGCGGCCTTGCGTGTGAACGGCACCAAGATGAAGCTGACCACCATCCCCGACGCCGAGTGGGCCAAGGTCGAGGACGCCGCGATCAAGTTCTGGGACGAGATCGCCGCCGAGTCCGCGACCAAGAAGAAGGTCGTGGACATCTTCAAGAAGTACAACACCGACATGCAGAAGGCCGGGCGGCCCTACCGCTACACCTGATCGTGTCGCCGCCACCGGGCGGTGGTCGAGCGGCCGCAGCTGCTCGCCACCCCCGGCGGCGCAACGCACGAACCCGCCGTGCAGGATCGACATTGTGGACATGGCCGAGTCGTAGTAACGTTACTACATTAACGCAGCCAACTCATGACGGCTGGGACCGATGCCAATCACGACATTCTCGAGCCGCGAAGTGAACCAGGACCTCGGCCGGGCCAAAAAGGCGGCTAGGCACGGACCTGTCATCATCACAGATCGCGGCAAGCCGGCTCACGTACTTCTCAGCATCG
>CAYNFA010000718.1:0-2517 GCA_964396345.1 uncultured Thalassobaculum sp. | reverse complement strand
CTGGTAGCGGCGGGCGGTCACCGGCCCGCGCGGGGTCGCGACCTGCTCCTCGCCGAGCGGCTTCACGACGAGCCCGACCTCGCCTCCATGCTGGACGTCAATCATCCTGCTCTCGCGCAACAGCCGTGTGTCCCACAGCGAGTTCGTCGTCAGCAGTTTGGGCGCCGCCAGGAACGGCCCATCCACGCCGGTGATGCGAAAGCCGTCGCCGACCGCGGCCCCGGTCACCGCGAGCCGCGTGCCGTCGTCGTCCGTGGTGCTTTCCACCGACACCAGGCGGCCGGCCTGCCACACCTCCACGGCTTCGTGCGCGAAGCGGAAGGCGGTGAAGAACAGGACCTTGACCGTGATGTCGATGCGCGTGGTGACCACCAGGCGATCGCCGTCCGACCGGAACCCGACGCGATGCTCGCCAACCGCCGCGTCCCGGTGCATGGCGCGAAAGCGCAGATCCGATGGGGTGACGGCGCGGGCAACGGGGATCGCGCCGAACAGTGGCAACGCCGTGGCCGCTGCACCCCAGCCGAGGAAAGCCCGACGGTTCATGCGCTCGGAACGTCTTGTCGGGTCTGCCGGTCCAGCCACGAGTCAAAGTGTCCGTTCGAGAAGCGCCGTGCTGCGCGCCAAGGAAATCCGATCCCAACCCCGCGACCCCCGTCATTGACGCCAACCCGGCCCCGCCCTATCCGGTTCCTCACCAAGGAGCCCCCATGGACCTGCGCCTCGACGCCGTCTCGCACCGCTACGACGCCCTGGCCGTCCTTGACGGCATCGACCTGCTGGCGCGCGACGGCGAGATCCTGGCGATCATCGGGCCGTCGGGGTGCGGGAAGTCGACCCTGCTGCAGATCGCCGGCGGGCTGATCCGGCCCTCCTCCGGGACGGTCAGCACCGCCGGGGCGGCGCCGGCCGGGTGCCTGAACCCGATCACCATGGTGTTCCAGGACTTCGCGCTGCTGCCGTGGCGCGACGTCGCCGGCAACGTCGCGCTGGCGCTGGAGCACCACGCGCTGTCGCGGGCCGAGCGGCGCGAGCGGGTGGCGGCGGCGCTGGCCCGGCTCGGGCTCGCCGAGTTCACCGGCGCCCTGCCGCGCCAGCTCTCCGGCGGCATGCGCCAGCGCGTCGGCATCGCCCGCGCCCTGGTCGCGCGCCCGGCGGTGCTGCTGCTGGACGAGCCGATGTCGGCGCTCGACGCCCAGACCCGCGAGCTGCTGATCGAGGATTTCCTGGAGGTCTGGCTGCGCGAGCGCACCACCGCGCTGTACGTCACCCACAACCTCGCCGAGGCGCTGCGGCTCGCCGACCGGGTGGCGGTGCTGTCGCGCCGGCCGGGCCGGCTGCGCGCCCTGGTCGAGGTGCCGATGCCGCAGGGCGAGCGCGGCGGCGCGGCGGCCCGGCTGGAGATCGCCCGGCTGCAGGACGAGCTGTGGGCGCTGATCCGCGACGAGGCGAGTGCGGCCGAGCGCGAGATGGCGGATGCCTGACGCCCGAGGCGAAGTGACTCCCGGGCGCCGGCCGGTGGCGTTCCGCGGCGGCGGCTTCGCGCTGCGGCCGCACCGCCTCGCCGGCGCCGCCGGGCTGCTGGCGCTGGTCGGGCTGTGGCAGCTCGGCTCCAGCCGCGGCTGGATCAGCGCGCTGATGGCGCCGGCGCCGAGCGAGGTGCTGCAAGCGCTGTGGGCGATCGCCGCCGACGGCACGCTGGCGGTGCACCTCGCCGCGTCGCTCGGGCGAATCGGGGCGGGGTGGGCGATCGGCACGCTCGCCGGCCTTGCGGTCGGGCTCGCCATGGGGATGTTCTCGCTGGCCCGCGCCGCCGGGCTGCCGGTGGTGTCGGCGCTGTTCCCGATCCCGAAGATCGCGCTGCTGCCATTGCTGATCCTGTGGTTCGGCATCGGCGAGCCCTCGAAAATCGCCACCATCGCGCTCGGCACCTTCTTCCCGACGGTGATCGCGACGTTCAGCGGCGTCGACACCGTGCCGCGCTCGCTGATTCGCATGGCGCAGTCCTTCGGGGTGCCGCCGGCGCGCATCGTGTGGGCGATCGTGCTGCCGGGGGCGCTGCCCGGCATCCTCGCCGGCTTCCGCATCACCGCCTCGATCGCGCTGATACTGGTGGTGGCGGCCGAGATGATCGGCGCCGAGCACGGCATCGGCGCCTTCATCCTGCAGACCGGCAACCTGATGCGCACCGACCAGCTGCTGGCCGGGGTGCTGGTGCTGTCGGCGCTCGGCCTGCTGGTGGCGGCGGCGCTGTCCTGGGCCGAGCGGGTGCTGCTGCGCTGGCGGTAAGGGGTGGCGCCGGGCGCGCGCCGCTGCCATATCCGGGGGATGAGGGACGATCCGACGATCCCGGCCGACCGGGCCAAGCTGGTGGCGGCCAAGACCGCCTGGGCGCGCGACCGTCGGCTGCCGGCGGGACGGCCGGGCGAGGCCGGCGCGCGCCGCATGCCGCCCGGCCAGCATCTGGTGCGCGACTGGCCGGTGCTCGACCTCGGCACCCACCCGAACCTGAACCCC
>CAYNFA010000717.1:0-2526 GCA_964396345.1 uncultured Thalassobaculum sp. | reverse complement strand
CTTCAACGAGGTCGACATGACCGCGGTGATGGCGCTGCGCACCGAGTACAAGGACGGCTTCGAGAAGAAGCACGGCGTCAAGCTCGGCTTCATGAGCTTCTTCGTGAAGGCGGCGATCGCCGCGCTGAAGGAGCTGCCGGCGGTCAACGCCGAGATCTACGGCGACGAGATCGTCTACAAGAACTACTACGACATCGGCGTCGCCGTCGGCACGCCGCAGGGCCTCGTGGTCCCGATCCTGCGCGACGCCGACCAGCTGTCGTTCGCCGGCGTCGAGCAGGGCATCAACGACCTCGGCCTGAAGGCCCGCGACGGCAAGCTCAGCCTCGCCGAGATGCAGGGCGGCACCTTCACGATCTCGAACGGCGGCGTCTACGGCTCGCTGATGTCGACGCCGATCCTGAACCCGCCGCAGTCCGGCATCCTCGGCATGCACAAGATCCAGCCGCGCCCGATGGCGATCGGCGACAAGGTCGAGGTGCGGCCGATGATGTACCTGGCGCTCAGCTACGATCACCGCATCGTCGACGGCCGCGAGGCGGTGACCTTCCTGGTCCGCCTCAAGGACGCGATCGAGGACCCTCGGCGCCTGCTGCTTGACCTCTGACCGCGGCGCGCCCGAAACGACCCCGAACACCGAGGAACCGATGTCCGACACTTACGATCTCGTGATCATCGGCGCCGGCCCCGGCGGCTACGTCGCCGCCATCCGCGCCGCCCAGCTCGGCATGAAGGTGGCGTGCGTGGAGAGGCGCGACGCGCTCGGCGGGACCTGCCTGAACGTCGGCTGCATCCCGTCCAAGGCGCTGCTCAACGCCTCGCACAAATTTGCCGAGGCCGAACATCACCTCGCCGATTTCGGCATTCAGGTCGGCAAGCCGAAGATCGACGTGAAGGCGCTGATGAAGCGCAAGACCGAGATCGTCACCGGCCTGACCGACGGCATCGGCTTCCTGTTCAAGAAGCACAAGATCGACTGGGTGCAGGGAACCGCGACGATCCTGGCCCCCGGCCAGGTGGAGGTCGCGCCGAACGGCGGCGGCAAGGCCCAGACGCTGGCCTGCGAGCGCATCCTGATCGCCACCGGCTCGGAATCGACCCCGCTGCCCGGCGTCGAGGTCGACGAGAAGCGCATCGTTTCCTCGACGGGCGCGCTCGACCTGACCAAGGTTCCGGAGCACCTGATCGTGATCGGCGGTGGCGTCATCGGCCTGGAGATGGGGTCGGTGTGGAAGCGGCTCGGCGCCAAGGTCACGGTGGTCGAGTTCCTCGACCGCATCGTGCCCGGCACCGACGCCGAAACCGCCAAGCGCTTCCAGCGCGTGCTCCAGAAACAGGGCCTGGAGTTCAAGCTTGGCGCCAAGGTCACCGGCGCCAAGGCTGGCAAGTCCGGCGTGACGCTGACGGTCGAGCCGGTCAAGGGCGGCGAGGCCGAGGAGATGTCCGCCGACATCGTGCTGCTGTCGATCGGCCGCCGGCCGCTGACCGCCGGCCTCGGGCTCGAGAAGCTCGGCGTGGCGCTCGACAAGCGCGGCGCCATCGTCGTCGACGCGGATTTCGAGACCAGCGTGAAGGGCATCTTCGCGATCGGCGACGTGATCCCGGGGCCGATGCTGGCCCACAAGGCCGAGGAGGACGGCGTCGTCGCCGCCGAGATCATGGCCGGGCAGTCCGGCCATGTGGATTACAACCTGGTGCCGAACATCGTCTACACGTGGCCCGAGCTGGCGACCGTCGGCAAGACCGAGGAGCAGCTCAAGGAGGCCGGAATCGAGTACCGCAAGGGCGTGTTCCCGTTCTCGGCCAACAGCCGGGCGCGCGCCAACCTCGACGCCGAGGGCCAGATCAAGATCCTGGCCGACGCCAGGACCGACCGCATCCTCGGCGCCCACATCCTCGGCCCCGACGCCGGCACGCTGATCCACGAGATCTGCATGGCGATGGCGTTCGGCGGCTCGTCCGAGGACGTCGCCCGCCTGTGCCACGGCCACCCGACGCTGGCCGAGGGCGTCAAGGAAGCGGCGCTGGCGGTGGATGGGCGGCCGATCCACATCTGATCGCCGGTCGCGCGACCGGCGCCATCGGCGAGCCTCCGTTGCTCCGTGGATCCCGGATGTGTGCCGCCTGCGGCGGCCCGCTCCGGGATGACGACAGGGGGAGGGGTGTGGGCGCCTCGGCAATGGCCTGGGGCCCGGACCGGCCCAAACTGTCAACCATGTGACCGGTCTGTACCCGTCTGCCCCCTCTCCCTGTCGTCATCCCAGCCAAGCGCAGCGCGAGCCGGGAACCACCCGCCGCCGCGGCCGGGGTGAAGGCGGGCGCACGTCGCTTCGTGAGTCCCGGATCCATCCCGCCGGAGGCGTTCCGGTCCGGGATGACGACGGGAGAGAAAGGGCCGGCTCACTGACTTGATGACGATGGAGGAGAGGGCCCGGGAGCCGATACCCCCGGCTTTTCCAACCAAGGCGCGAGCGTCGCCCACCCTCTCGTCATCCCGGACGAACGCGCGCCAGCGCGGGCAAGCCG
>CAYNFA010000716.1:0-2528 GCA_964396345.1 uncultured Thalassobaculum sp. | reverse complement strand
CCACCAGCAGGGCCACGGCAACGGCCGCCCAGACCAGGAGCAGCATGGCTTGCGGGCCGACGATCTCGAGAGTTCCGACACCGATCGGCGGCACCCCGTAGAGACCGTTGGCGCCGCCGGTAATCTCGAGGTTGCGGGCCGCCAGCAGCGCCAGTTGCGCCAGGCTGAGGGTCGCGAGCGCGACGTAGTGCGAGTCCAGCCGCGCGATCGGCGCGGCGACCGCCGCCCCCGCCGCCATCGGCACCAGGACGGCGGCGACGAAGCCGAGCGGGACCGGCAACCCCGCCGACAAGGTCAGCAGCGCGCTGGCGTAAGCGCCGAGGCCGAAGAACGCCCCCTGCGCCAGTGACAGCAGGCCGAGCCGTCCGAAGATCAGCTGGTAGCCGATCGCGGCGATGGCGTAGATGCCGACCAACGTGGCGATCCGGTGGGTGTAGGCGTCGCCGAGCGCCAGGACGGCCCCGAGGCCGGCGGCAGCCGCCACCAGGTACACCAGGTCGCGGCGGTCCAAGCCGCTCACGCCCGCCGCCCCGCCGCTTCGCCGAACAGCCCCTGCGGCCGCACCGCCAGCACGGCCAGCACGACCACGTACAGCAGCGCCTCGGCCACCAGATAGGAGGCGACGGCGGCGATCAGGGTCTCGAACACCGCGATCGCGAAGGCGCCGATGGCGGCGCCCCAGATCCGTCCCCAACCGCCGATCACCGCGGCGATGTAGGCCTTGAGCATCAGCAGGCTGCCGTCGCTCGGATCGACCAGATACTGGTTCGACATCAGCAGACCGGCGGCGCCCGCCAGCGCCGCCGCGAGCGCGAAGCTGACGGCGACCGTGACACGCACCGGGATGCCGATGGCGCGCGCCATCTCCGGGTCCTGGGCCGCGGCGCGCAGCCGGCGGCCGAAGCGGGTGCGCTGGAGCAGAACATGAACGCCGGCGATGAGCATCGCCGCCGTCGCGATCGTCGCGAGTTGCTGGTGCGCCAGGCCGATGCCGGCAAACCGCAGAACGCCGGCGTCGATCAGCGGCGGGCCGAGCCGGGGTTCCGGACCGATGCCGGCGTTCACGCCGTGCTGGATCACCAGCCCGACCGCGATGGTGGCGATGAACACCGAGGTCGGCGGCGCCCGGCGCAACGGCGCGTAGGCGATGCCGGCGACCGCGAGACCGGCCACCGCCATCACCGCCATCACCGCCGGCAGCACCAGCAATCCCGGCACTGGCAGGTCCGTCGGCAGCAGGGTGGCGGCGCCGACGGCCACCATGCCGCCCAGCATCGCCAATTCGCCGTGCGCGAAGTTCACCGCCCCGACCGCCGTGATGACCAGCACGAAGCCGAGCGCCACCAGCGCGTACACGGCGCCGAGCGCCGCGGCGTTGACCGCGAGTTGCGCAGCCGCCTCGATCACTTCACCCCGTCCACCGAATCGTATCGTTTCTTGATTGTCGGCACTCTCCCGTTGCCGTCGTAGCACACGATCACGGCATCGTGTGCCATGTTTCCGGTTCCGTCCGACACATAGGTCATCGCCAGGCCGGGATGCCGCCGGTCCGCCAGCCACGCCCTGACCGCCTGGGGCGTGCGCGCGCCGTCGGCCACCGCCGCCAGCACCGCACGGATGCCGTCGTACTGGCCGAGCGCGAAGGCGTCGGGCTCAACCCCGAAGCGCTCGCGATAGGCCTTCGTGAAGGCCACCACCGCCGGCGCCGGGTCGGAGATCGGCGACGACGCGGTCTCCGCGCACACGCCTTCGAGTTGCACCGGCTCGACCAGCGCCGCGGTCGTCGGCTGATGCATCGCCGAGCCGGCGACGATCGGCACCCCGAGGCCGATTCCGTGGGCTTGCCGTACGGCCAGGGCGGTCGGGCCGGAATGCAGCTGGAGGAGCAGCGAGTCGGCGCCGGCGGCGCGGGCCCGCTCCAGGGCGGGAACAATGTCCTTGATGCCGGTGTCGATCGCCTCCTCCAGCACCGGGGTCACGCCAAGCTGGGTCAGGGTGCGGACCAGGTGCTCGCGGCCGCTCTGCCCGTAGGCGGTTGTCTGGTAAAGGATTGCCGGCCGTCGCGCGCCCAGTTCCTCGACCGCGTAGCGGGCCTGGGCGACCTTGACCACCGCGTCGGTGGGGAAGAACCGGAACACCACGTCGTGGCCGAGTTCGGTGATGCTGGCGGTGCCGGACACCGTGACCAGGGGCACGCCGGCACGAGCCGCCAGAGGCGCCATCGCCAGCATCTGGGTTCCGAAGATCGGCGCGGCGATCGCCAGCGGCCGATCGCGGTCGAGGGCGCGCTGCAGGGCAGTGACGGCCACCTCCGGCGAGGTGGCGGTGTCGGCGACGTCGTAGGTGACGGTCACGCCGGCGGGCGGGTTTTCAAGCGCCAGCACGGCGCCGTTGCGCTGGGCGGTGCCCTCCAGCGCCAGGAAGCCGGTGATCGGCACCAGCACCGAGACCGCCACCGGCTCGGCGGCGCGGGCGGTCGGGACGGTGGCGGCGACTGCGGCGGCCGCGGTCAGCAGCAGGGCAGGCAG
>CAYNFA010000715.1:0-2540 GCA_964396345.1 uncultured Thalassobaculum sp. | reverse complement strand
TCGGCAGCTGCGGCGGCATGTTCACCTACAACACCATGCAGACCTTCATCGGCGTCGTCGGCATGCAGCCGCTGCACATGGTGGCACCGGCCTCCGACGATCGCCGCCGGCTCGACCAATTTCCGGCCGAACTGGTCGGCCACCTCGCGGCGATGATTGAGGCGGACCTGAAGCCTCGCGACATCGTGGTCCGCGACTCGCTGCGCAACGCGATGATCGTGGCGATGGCGATCGGCGGCTCGACGAACGTCACCCTGCACGCCCCGGAGATCGCCCGCGCCGCCGGCTACGGCGATTTCTGGAAGGACGTCATGACGCCGGAGGAGTTCAACCACCTCTCGCAGCATGTCGTGCCGGTGCTCACCGACGCCCGGCCCTACGGCAAGTACTCGATGGTCGACATCGACGAGGTCGGCGGCGTGCAGGTGATCGTGCGCGAGCTGCTGGACGCGGGCCTCCTCAATGGCGAGGTCATGACCTGCACCGGCGAGACGCTGGCCGCCCAGGTCGCGCGCCTCGAAGCCAAGGGCGTCGACGGCCGGGTGATCCATCCGGTCGCCAAGCCCTACAAGCCGACCGGCGGCCTGCGCGTGCTCGGCGGCAACCTGTCGCCCGACTTCTCGGCCATCCTGAAGCTGGCGGGTGTCGAGGGTGGCCTTGCCAACAACACCTTTATCGGCAAGGCGCGGGTGTTCGAGGGCGAGCGCGGCCTGCTGACGGCGCTCGACGAGGCGCCCGGCAGCTTCCAGGACAACGACATGGTCATCGTGCGCTACGAGGGACCGAGCGGCGCGCCGGGCATGCCGGAGATGCTCGACCCGACCTCGCGGATCACCACGCTGTGCCGAGAGCGCGGCATCGTGATCGGCCTGATGACCGATGCGCGGTTCTCCGGCGGCTCGGTCGGCTTGGTGATCGGCCATGTCGGGCCGGAGGCGGCGCTCGGTGGCCCGATCGCCTTCATCGAGAACGGCGACGAGATCGTGGTCGACCTCAACGTCAACGAGCTGAACTGCCCGGCGATCGCCGATCCCGACACCCTGGCGAAGCGCAAGGCGGCCTGGGACAAGGCGGTGGCCGACAACGGCGGCATCCACCCGAACTGCGGCGTCGCCGACACCCGCCTGCTGCACCGCGCCCGCCACACCGCCGTCCCCGCCACCCGCGGCGGCGGCCTGCATCCCAACCGCGAGATCTGGGTCCGCGAGCCGCGCGCGGCGGAGCGCTCCGGCTTCGTGCCGAAGAACCGGCACCGGCCGCAGACCAACAAGGCGTTCTGACGCCCGCGTAGGCCCGGCGCCGCTCCGGCCGTGCCCGGCCTCGGCCTTTGCCTGACGCCGCAGGGGCGGCTTCTGCTGGAGGCGGCGCCGGGCCCCCGTTTGTCGACGACCGGGTGGCTGGCCGGCTCTCCGAGGCGTTCGCCCGGGGCTCCGGCCACGGCCTGATGCGGCTGGGCGCCGGCGAGGTGGGCGAGGCCCTGCCGCCCGCCTTGGCGCGGTGGCGCGATTTCGCCGCCCGCTATGTCGGCGGGCTCTGCCTGCACGCCTCGGGCGACGGTGATCGGCCCGCGGTGGCCCGCCAGATGTCCCGCCGCCGAACGAGGAGGATCTGGCCGCTCTGGCGGATCCGCCTGTACCTCCAGGATTAGGCCCACGTCAGTCAGAAGGATCGAGCAGGCCGAAGCCGCCTGACGGCGGCAGGTGGGCCGGATACTTGCGCAAGCGTGATGGCGCCGCGCCCGGCCCGCCGAGCATCGGCGGCGATGACCGTTTTGCAGAAGATCCTGAACACCACTGGCGTCCGGGAATGACGGCGGTGGAATATGGCGCCTCCGAGGATGGCCCCCTCTCATGCCGTCATCCCGGGCAAGCGCAGCTTGACCCGGGACCCACCCGCCGCTCCGGCGCCGCGGGTCAGGCGTTCCCCGACAGGTAGTCCATCGCCGCCTGCACGCCGACCGGCTTGATCGGCACGCCGGCCACCCGCAAGCCCATCTCGCAGCCGGCGAGCGTGCCGGCCAGCATCAGGTCGTTGAAATCGCCGAGGTGGCCGATCCGGAACATCCGGCCCTTGACCTTGCCGAGCCCGGCGCCGAGCGACATGTCGAACTTCTCCAGGATCACCTTGCGCACCGCGTCGGCGTCGTGGCCCTCCGGCATCACCACGCCGGTCAGCACCGGCGAATACTCGGCCGGCTCCAGGCACTGCGTCTCCAGCCCCCAGGCGCGCACCGCCCGTCGGGTCGCCTCGGCGTGGCGCTCGTGCCGGGCGAACACGTTGTCGAGACCCTCGTCCATCAGCATGTCGCAGGCCTCCTTGAGGCCGTAGAGCAGGTTGGTGGCCGGCGTGTAGGGGAAGTTGCCGGACGGGTTCTGGCCGAGCTGCGAGGACCAGTCCCAGTACGAGCGCGTCATCTTCGCCGACTTCGAGGCCTCGACCGCCTTCGGCGACACCGCGTTGAAGCCGAGGCCCGGCGGCAGCATCAGCCCCTTCTGCGAGCCGGTGACTGTGACGTCCACCCCCCACTCGTCGTGGCGGTA
>CAYNFA010000714.1:0-2546 GCA_964396345.1 uncultured Thalassobaculum sp. | reverse complement strand
AAGTTCGCGATCGACGTCGACAAGCGCATCGCCGGCGCCGAGGCGGTCGGCGCCCACAAGACCTCGATGCTGCAGGATCTGGAGCGCGGCCGGGCGATGGAGATCGACGCCGTGGTGTCGGCGGTGCAGGAACTCGGCCGTCTGGTGGAGGTGCCGACGCCGACCATCGACGCGGTGCTGGCGCTGGTCAGGCTGCGCGGCTTCAAGGCCGGGGCCTACGGTCTGACGTTCTGATCGGTCCACGAAATCGCCGCCGCCGACATTGTGTTGAAGACCGACTACCCCTACCCGGTCGACGGCGTTTCGCCGCCCGAAACCAACGAGGCGGTCCGGCTGAGCGTCCGCCGCCACGGCGCTGTACGGCCATCGCCGCGGCGTGCCGACGATCAACTGCTAAAGCGACATGCACCGCAACGGATGAGGCCTGACAGTCCCAGCGATCGCGCCGGACAGGCTTCGCTCGTCGTCCAGGCGCTAAGGCCGGCCTTGGGGAAAGTGTTGAACATCGTCGGGCAATCGGACCCAACGATGCATCGTCTGCTCCCACACGGACCGAACCGGCGCCTGAAAATCGGGGTCGGCGATGGCACCCACCGCCACACCGAGCAGGGTTGGGCGCTTCTCGGACCTGGCGTAGACCGTCGAGCCGCATTCCGGGCAGAAGAACGTCGCGAACACGCCGCCCGCCGCCGTGGGACGCTTAAAGCGCTTGGCTTCACCCGTGATGTTCAGCTGATGGGCCGGGTAGTAGGCCAGCACTCCGAACGGCGATCCGCTGCGTCGTTGGCAATCCACGCAGTGGCAAGCCACGACCGCCTGGGTAGGACCGGGCAGTTCCACCGCCAGCTGGCCGCACTGGCATTCCGCCTTCATCATCGACCCCCGCTGTCGTTCAGCGCATCACGATAGCGAGGAAACCGACGGCGGCAACGGAGCCGGCGGTCAGTATGCCCAGGTGGCGGCGCAGACCGCCGATCCGACCGGGTCGGGCTGACGAGCCGGCTCCGGCCGGACCGGGGCGGAGCGGATGACGGCGGCGGCAGCGCGCGCCTGAGCGGCGTGGCGGCGGCGGGCCGGGATCGGGGCCTGCCCGTCGGTCGCCGGCTGGTACCACGCGCTGAACGCCGTGGTCGCCGTGTCCCACCCGGTGGCCGCGCGCTCGTCGAGGTCGAGCGCGTTGAAGCCGCAGCGCAGCATGAAGGCGATCTGGTCGCGCAGCACGTGCCCGACCGCCCTGACCTCGCCGGTGAAGCCGAAGCGCTCGCGCAGCAGGCGGGCGTGGGAGTAGGCCCGGCCGTCGGTAAATTTCGGGAATTCAAGCGCGATCAGGTCGAAGCGGTCAAGGTCATCGGCGACCAGCGCCGGCGACTGGTCGCTGGCCAGAAGGAGGCCGAGCGGGCCGGTCCGGCCGGCCAGCCGGTCGCGGTGAGTGCGCCAGAGATCCAGGGTGACGAGCAGCGGGCCGGACCGGTCGAGCTGGTCGGCGGTGGTGACGGCGGTCCAGGGATCCTGGACGGCTGCTCCGTTCCTAACGAGCGGCATAGAGCTTCTCCTTGAACGGCTTGATGCCGATGCGGCGGTAGGTGTCGATGAACGGCTCGGCGGCGTCGCGGCGCTCGGCCAGGTAGACGTCGACCACCGTCTCGACGGCGCCGACGATCGCGTCCTCGTCAAAGGCTGGCCCGACGATGTCGCCGATCGCGGCGGTCTCGTCGGCGGCCCCGCCGAGGGTGACCTGGTAGAATTCCTTGCCCTTCTTGTAGACGCCAAGGATGCCGATGTTGGCGACGTGGTGGTGGGCGCAGGCGTTGATGCAGCCGGAGATGTTGACGGTGACGTTGCCGATCTCCTGCTCGCGCTCCAGATCGGCGAAGCGCGTGCTTATCATCTGCGCGATCGGGATCGAGCGGGCGTTCGCCAGGTTGCAGTAGTCGAGCCCCGGGCAGGCGATGATGTCGGACAGGCGGTGCGAGTTGGCGGTCGCCAAGCCGGCCTCCGTCAAGCCGCGCCAGACCGCGAACAGGTCGCGCTTGCGCAGGTCGGGCAGCAGCAGGTTCTGCTTGTAGGTGACCCGGATCTCGCTGAACCCGAAGGCGTCGGCGAGGTCGGCGACTGCCTCCATCTGGTCGGCGCTGGCGTCGCCCGGGATGCCGCCGTGCGGCTTCAGCGACACCGTGGCGACGGCGTATCCAGGCCGCTTGTGGGCCTCGACGTTGCTGCGCACCCAGGCGTCGAACGCGCGGTTGGCGGCGCGCTGGGCGTCCAGCTCGGGGCAGGCATCGTCGAGCGCCTCGTGGGGCGGCGGCGCGAAGTAGTCGCGGATCCGGGCGATCTCGCCCTCCGGCAGCGCCAGATCGCCGTCGCGGATGTGGGCCCACTCGTCCTCGACCAGCCGGGCGAACTCGGCGGTGCCGGTCTCGCGCACCAGGATCTTGATGCGGGCCTTGTAGATGTTGTCGCGCCGGCCGAGCTGGTTGTACACGCGCAGCACCGCCTCGAGGTAGGACAGCAGGTGCTCCGCGGGCAGGAACTCCCGGATCGTCACC